>NZ_CAURTV010000011.1:0-63283 GCF_963527515.1 uncultured Cellulomonas sp.
TCGGGGGGGGGGGGGGCCCCCCCGGCCCCCGGTCGCCCCGCGGGGGCGCGACATCCCCGGTTCGCCGCGAGATCGAGGGTGCGAACCGTCGATCTCGCGTCGAACCCACGATCTCACCGCCGGCTGACGGCGACGGGGGCTGGGTCAGGGTGCGACGGCGACCCGGGGGCGGACCGGCTCGGCCCGCCGGGCGCGGCGCAGCAGCTCACCCGGTACCTGGACCGCGCGGGAGCGGGTCGGCATGAACCGCAGGAAGAAGCCGACGCGCATCGCCCACGCCAGCCACCCGGTGAGCGGGACGCCGTACAGGTCGGCCACCCCGCGGCCGACGCCGAACGACGCCGCCTGACCGAGCCCGAGGTAGCGGAACCGCCGGCCCGGTCGTCCTGTCAGCGCGCGGGCGACGTTGCGGCCCACCTGGTCGCCGGCCTTGATCGCCCACAGCGCGTTGGCGGTCACCGGTGTGCCGCTGCGCGGGTGCGCCACGGAGGCGGCGTCGCCGGCGGACCAGACGTCGGGCGCGACGAGCAGCTCCCGGGTGGTCACCAGTCGTCCGCGCTCGTCGCGGGGCAGCCGCTCCAGACCGGGCAGGACGACGGCGCTCTGGCCCGTGGTCGCCAGCACCACGTGGGTGCCCAGCACCGACCCGTCGGACAGGGTCACCGAGCCGTCCCGCGCCGACACCACCCGCACCCCGGTCCGCACGTCCACCCCGAGCCGCGCCAGCTCCGTGGCGCACCGGGCCGCGAGCCGGGGCTGCTCGGCGTGCAGGGCGGGCACCACGCGGTCGGCCGACTGGACCAGCACCACGTGCGGCACCCGTGCGGCCAGCGCGGCGGACAGCTCGACCCCGGCCAGCCCTCCGCCGACCACCACCACCGGACCGTCCACCACGCGCACGCGCTGCAGCAGCTCCGCCAGGTCACCCGGTCCGCGCAGGGTCAGTCCGCGGCCGGCGAGCCCGTCGACCGCGTCGAGCGGCTCGCGCGCACCGGTCCCGACGACGAGGGCGTCGTAGGCCAGCTCGTCGTCCCCGTCGGCGCCATCGGACGTGGAGTAGTGCACCGTCCGGGTGGTCAGGTCCACGCGGGTCACCCGCGCGTGCAGCACCCGGGCGCGCGGCATCGCCTCTGTCAGCGGCGTCTGCGTGAGCCCGATCGGCAGCAACCCGGCGACCACCTCGCCCGTGAACCCGTGGAAGTTGTGCACGGTGTCGGCGCTGACCACGACGAGCTCCAGCTCGCCCCGGCGCAGCGGTCCGCGCAGCCGACGCACGATCGCGCCGTACGCGTGCAGGGTCACGTAGCCGCCACCGAGCAGGACGACCCGCCTCACCGGGCACCCACGAGGGGCCGCCCGAAGGTCGCCGGCGCGGCCGCCGCGAACCCGTGCCGCGCGAACCGCTGTGCGAGGCCGCGCACGTGCGCCACGTGGTCGAGCGTCGGCACCCCGATCGAGAAGTGTCCGCGGTGCCCGGCCAGCCCCAGCAGGAACGTCTCCGCGAAGCACGCGTACGCCTGTCCGCGGGGCAGGCCGATGTCGCCGCCGCGCAGGTGCATCCCGGGGATCTCGACCACGCCCCCGTCGACCAGCGTGACGTCGGGCCGCGCCGCGGCGAGGTCCGGTGAGGTGTTGCGGGGCTGCGTCGCGTCGAGCACGCGGGCGCCGGGCGCCAGGTGCTCCGCGCCGAGCAGGGCCTCGCTCGACGCCGTCAGCAGCACCACCGCGTCGCAGCCGCGCACGTCGAGGAGGTCGGTGGAGGTGGTCGTCGGGACCCGGCGCCCCACCTCCGCGGCGAGCGCCTGCAGCCGGGCCGCGCCGCGCGCCACCAGCAGCAGCGAGTCCACGGAGCCGCCCGCGGCGAGCAGGCGGACCAGCGTGGTGCCCACCGACCCGGTCGCGCCGACGACGGCCACGCGGCGGTCCGTCAGGTCCGCCAGCAGTTCGAGGAGCTGGTCCTCGACGATCGCCGCGGTGTACGCGTTCCCGTTGGTGACCCCGATGTCCGTGCGGCCGCGCAGGGTGGCGCCGCCGGCGGTGACGGTGGCCGTGAGCGCCCCGAGGCCGACGACGCCCGCACCGAGCCGCGCGGCGTGGTCGATCGCCCGACCGACGCGCGCGCGGCCCTCGTGCGGCTGGGACAGCAGGTGCCGAGCCCCGAACGGGACGAGGACCACGTGACCGACGGGACGGTCGTCGAGGTGCACCCGCGCCATCGCGTACGACGGCAGCGGCAGCCGTCGCACCGCGGCGTCGACCAGACCCTCGGGGAGCCAGCCCAGCGGGCGCCAGGCGCGGGCGAGGTCGTCGGCGATGCGGGTGCGCGGGTGGACAAGGAAGGCGAACGGTGGGGCGGTGCTCATCGGTGGCTCCCCTGTGGTGGGTCTGTGCCCCGAAGGGGCGCGAACGCACCCCGGAGATACAGGAGGGAGCCAAGCAAGCGAATGTGTCAGCCAGATGGCGCGCGGGTGGGTTCACCCGCAGGTTCACACGTTCGTGGTCCAGACCTTGCTCAGTCGAGGGTGAACAGCGCGGCGTAGCCCACCAGGGCGGAGCGACGGTCGCCATGCCAGGCCGGCACGCCCACTCCCCTCGTCGTCCGAGCACCCTGTCACTGGAGACAACGAGCGGACGGCCGCAACCGTTGGGGTCAGACCTCGTCGCGCCAGGTGTGCTGCGGGTCGTAGCCGAGGAGGCGCCGGGCCTTGTCGATGGACAGCAGCGTCTCGCGCCCCTCGACCGGGCGCGTCACGGGCACGTCCGGGAAGTACTGCGCCACCAGCTCCGCCGACGGCGTCTCCAGCACGGTGTCCGGCGACGCGATGATGAACGCCTCGAACCCGGTGAGGTCGCTCTCCAGCGCGAGCCGGACAGCCAGGGCACCGTCGCGCGCGTCGATGTAGCCCCACAGGTTCCAGATCCGGCTGCGAGGGTCGGCGGCGAAGCCCGGGAACGCGGCGTAGTCGGCGACCTCCATCACGTTGGAGAACCGCAGGCCGACGAGCTTGAGCTCGGGGTCCCACCGCGTGAAGTGCCGCGCCATCTCCTCCTCGACCGCCTTGCCGAGCGAGTAGGTGCTCTCCGGGCGGACCGCGTACTCCTCGTCGACCGGGACGTACGGCGGCGGCGTCTCGAAGGGCAGGCCGAGGACGGTCTCGCTGGAGGCCCAGACGACGTTCGTGATGCCTGCACGGCGGGCTGCGCTGAACACGTGGTGGGTGGCGACGACGTTGTTGGCGAACGTCGCACCGCTCGGGCGCAGGCCCGGCGCCGGGATCGCCGCGAGGTGGACGACCGCGTCGACGCCGTCGTACCGGTCGTCGATGCCGGTCAGCGCCTCGGTCACCTGGCCGAGGTCCGTCAGGTCGACCCGGCTGAACACCGCCGGCTGACCTGCGGGCGGCAGCACCGTGTCGACGTTCACCACGTCGTACCCGTGCTCCGCCAGGTGCTCCACGACGGCCCGACCGAGCTTCCCGCTCCCACCAGTGACCACGACGCGACTCATGCCCCGACGCTATCCCGCGTCGTTCGTCCTGAGGACCATGAAGCATCCGGCCCTCGCTCGGCCGGATCGTTCACGTTCCCGGGTCAGTCGGCGTCGAGCCAGACGTGCGGCGGCGGGACGAGCGCCTCCAGGGCCGGCCACAGGGCCTCGGGCAGCGGCACCGACGCCAGGTCGAGCGTGCGCGCGACGCGGCCTGGGCGGCTCATCCCGACGACCGTCGACGCGATCCGAGGGTCACGCAGCGAGAACTGCAGCGCCGCGGTACCCAGGTCCACGTGGAAGTCGGCGCAGACGTCCCGCATCGCCTTGATCGCGACGAGCGTCTCGGGCGGGGCCGGGCGGTACCCGTAGCTCGTCGGCCCGCCGGACTGGAACGCCAGGATCCCGCCGCCATACACCGCCGCGTTGAGGATCCCCATCTCCTGCCGGGTGGCCTCCTCCAGCAGCGGACCGGCGCTGCGGTCGACGAGGGTCCACCGGTTGTGCACCAGCAGGACGTCGAACACCCCGAGGTCCAGGTACTTGGCGATCTCCTGCACGCGCCCGCCTGCCAGGCCGATCGCGCCGACCTCGCCCTGCTCGCGCAGCTGCACCAGGGCCTCGACCGCACCGCCCGGTCCCGACATCTCCGCGAAGTCGAAGGACTCCGGGTCGTGCAGGTGCACCAGGGGCAGGTGGTCGATGCCGAGGCGCTCGCGGCTCTCCTCGACCGACGCGCGCACCCGGTCGCCCGAGTAGTCGCGGCCCGACGGGTCCACCTTCGTGCCGATGACGACACCCTCGGGGACGCCCCCGGCCTCCTTCAGCGCGGCACCGATCCGACGCTCGCTCTCCCCGTCGGAGTAGCCGTTGGACGTGTCGATGAACCGGACGGGGCTGTCGAGCGCGGCGAGCACGGTGGCGACGCCCTCGTCGGCGGAGACGTCGCGGCCGAACAGCTCGGGCATGCTGCCGAGCGGTCCGCCGCCGAGGCAGACGGCGGAGACGCGGAGCCCGGTCGAGCCGAGGTCACGGATCCAGCTCGGCTGACCGGGGGCGTAGACGGGTTGCTTCATGACGCCATCTCATCACGGGGGGTCCGAGATGTCCGGACCTTCGACGTACTCGCGGCGGAGCCTCACGGGCAGTCGGGGCTCGCGGTCGGATAGTCGTCGATCGGCTGGGCCGTCGGTGCGAGGCCGACCTCCTCGCGCGGCACCGAGATCGCCTCGCCCGGGGCGGGCCACTCCTCGAACACGCCGGTCGCCCACACCCCGTCGTCCATGGTCACGCGCACCCAGAGCGGGAGCTCGAGCTCGCTCGGCAGCACGCCGTCGGTCACGGCGGCCTCAGGCTCGGGTGCGGACAGAGCGATCTCGAGATGTCGATCGTCGGGCGACGCCGGCACCAGCTCACTCTGCGCGCGGACCCACGGGTTGGTCCCCGTCCCCAGCTCGATGGACGCCGTGCGTCCCCCGCACACGTTGAGGAGAAGGAGGAGGGTTCCGTCGGCCCTCGCTGCGAGCGCGACGTTGTCCGACAGGGGACCGGCGTCGGACGGCAGGCACCCGGCCATCGCCACATACATCCCCGCAAGCACCACCGTCGATCCCAGCATCGCGACGGTTGGCCTCATCACGCCATCTCATCACGGGGGGTCCGAGATGTCCGGACCTTCGCTAGCGTCGACCTCGGAGCGGTTCGAGCCGAGGAGCGCGCATGAGCCAGGCCGAGGTCGTCGTCAAGCCGTCACCCCTGCAGCGGGTGCTCGACGGGATCGAGCGGGCGGGCAACAAGGTCCCCCATCCGGTCATCATCTTCCTGATCCTCATCGCGTTCATCATGGTGCTGTCCGCGGTGTTCCAGGCCGTCGGCAGCACGGTCACGTTCGAGCAGGCGCAGATCGGGGCCGAGGAGCCCGTCACCGTGACGGTGGCCGCGCGGAGCCTGCTCGACGCCGACGGTCTGCGGTTCGTGTTCACCTCGCCGGTGGCCAACTTCAACAACTTCGGCGTGGTCGGCGTCATCGTCGTCGCCATGATCGGCGTGGGCATGGCCGAGGAGGTCGGCCTGATCGCGTCGTTCATCAAGCGGCTGGTCAAGATCGCCCCGCCGCGCGCCATCACGTTCATCATCGTGCTGCTGGGCGTCCTGTCCTCGATCGCCACCGACGCCGGCTACCTGGTGCTCATCCCGCTGGCCGCCGCGGTGTTCCTGTCCCTCGGCCGGCACCCGCTGGCCGGCTGGCGGCGGCGTTCGCGGGGGTCGGCGGCGGGTTCGCGGTGAACGTGCTGATCACGCCCGTGGACGGGATGCTCGCGGAGATCACCAACGAGGCGATCGCGGACCCCGCCAACCACGTGGCGATCACCGGCAACCTGTTCTTCGGCATCGTCTCCACGTTGCTGGTCACCGTGGTGGTCACCCTGCTCACGGAGAAGTTCGTCGAGCCGCGCCTCGGCGCCTACCACCCGTCGGAGGGGCCTGCCGACGCCGACGAGCCACCCTCAGGCGAGCTCACCGACGCCGAGAAGAACGGCCTGCGCTGGGCGTTCTGGGGCTTCCTCGGCACCACCGCCGTCGTGCTCGCGCTGGCGCTCCCGCCGAACGCGGTCCTGCGCAACCCCGAGACCGGCAGCCTGGTCGAGGACTCCCCGCTGCTGAACTCGATCATCTTCCTGATCCTCGTGTACTTCTTCGTGATGGGGCTCTGCTACGGCAAGGGCGCCGGCACCATCACGGGCTCGATGGACGTCATCAACCCGATGACCAAGACCATCGCCGGCCTCTCCGGCCTGATCTTCCTGCTCCTGGTGATCAGCCAGTTCATCGCGTACTTCAACTACTCGAACCTGGGCACCATCGCCGCGGTGAACATGGCCGACACCCTCGAGGCCGCCAACCTCAGCACCGTCTGGCTCATCCTCGGGCTCATCGCGATGACTGCGATCATCGACATCTTCATCGGCGGCGTCGTGCCCAAGTGGGCCATCTTCGCGCCCGTGTTCGTGCCGCTGTTCATCCAGCTCGGCATCTCGCCGGACCTGGCCATGGCCGCCTACCGCGTGGGCGACTCGCCCGTGAACGTGGCCACGCCGTTGATGCCGTACTTCGCGCTGATCGTGATCTTCGCGGAGCGGTACCGGCGCAAGGTCGGCGTCGGGTCGGTGATCTCGCTGATGCTCCCCTACACCGTGGTCCTGCTGGTCACTTGGTCCGCGCTGCTGGTGGTCTGGTACCTGCTGGGCATCCCGCTGGGCCCGGGGGCGTCGATCTACCTGACCTAGGTAGGAGTCGGGCAGGGATAGTCATCCGCCACGCGATCGAAGTACTCCGCTGCCTCGACGACCTCTCCGCCGACGTCGTAATGCCCGACGGGCAGGGACTCCAGGTCCTCCCGATCGCGTGGCGGCTCGACGACGGTGCCATAGGTGCTCGTTCCGGTGTCGATCTCGATGTCGACGGCAGCCAGCCCTGCGTAGCTGCCATCGACCTCCGACCAGTCGCGGGTGTCCAGCGCAACTCCGTTCCTCACCTCGCCGATGAACCCGGTTGCCGTCCAGGAGGGCAGGCCGGACGTGGCATCCGATGACCTCGACGTCACCGCAGCGCCGACGACCGTGACGCCGGGGCAATCAGGGATGAGCACAGTGAGGACGTCCCCATCCTGCCGGAGCCCCACCGGTGGACGGACGGGATCGCTGGGCAGAAGAGCGCACCCGGCGGTTGCCCAGACGGCCGCGAGGAGGGCCGCGGGTTTCAGCACGAACAGCCCCTCCATCCGGATATGTGTAGTCACAGAGTCTGAGCTCCGCCTTCGGTGAGGTGTCGGATGACGCTGAATCTCGGCCCGGTACCCGACCGTGCGCTCAACGACGGCCTGCGCGTCAGGAGGGAGCGTCGAACCTCGAAGTCGCCCCCGAGCACACTGGCCAGAGCAAAGGCGACGACCACGAAGAGCGCGGCGCAGAGCAGCCCAAGCACCCCTCGCGCGGAGAGGGCGAAGTAGTTCAGCGCCTTCACGGCGATCGCATACTCGCCAGACCGGCGACGAGGTGGGTTCGAGGCTCGTTCATCGGCGAAGCCGCACGCCACCGCCCGATAGACCTCTCCCCAGGCGGGTCCGAGAGTGCCCGTCACCAGCCACGCCTCGTGCGGTTGCCGGAACGCGCGAGCCAGCTCGTGCCCGTACTCGCCGCCCGAGGTCGTCACGTTCCGTCCCACCTTTGGTCGACCTAGCGGATCGCTGACGACACGAGAAGGATCGCCGACAGCAGGATCGCGACGCCCGGAAGAAGCTGACCGGTGGTGAGTTCGGTGAGCCGCGCCCGGTCCGTCCAGGTGAGCCGTCTCCGCCGCGAACCCGGGACCGACGGCGTCAGGACCACGAGCAAGCACAGGTACGTCACCGCCAGGGCGCCCGCCAGGCCCGCCAGGCCCGCTGCACCCGACACGCGCGCCGGAGTCGATCTGCTGGTCGTTCGCGTGCTGGATCGCGAGGAACGCCGCCATGCCTGCCAGTCCAGCGCCCAGCGCCTCGGCCGTCGCACCCCAGTGACCCGCCGAGTTCCACCGGTCACGGCGACCGCGGTGGAAGACGGCGCCGCCCGTCCAAGCACCGACCAGGCCGAGGAGCCCTGCCACCGCTGCGAGAGCCTCAGACACCGGGATCGCCGAAAGACACCGGAAGCCGGCACGTGGTGGAGGGCGAGTCCCACTCTCTCGTCATCTCGCCCCGATCGTCGGTGTCGCGCGCAATCTAGCGCAGACGTCAGGCCACCAGAGCGTCGACGCTGCGCGCCCGGCCCACCCCTACCCGTCGAGGAGCGCACGGAGCTGGGCTGACATCGGCAGGTCCGGCCTGTCAGCACGCAGCCGAGCGCCAGGCCTGCGGCGGAACTCGAGGCTGGCATCTCCGAGCGAGTGCACCGCGATGTCGGTCGTGCCGTCGCTGATGCGGAGGTAAGGGTCGAGCTTGGGCGCCCACGTCAATGCCACCAGCCGGATCTCGGCGATGCCGCTGCGCGCCTCCTTTCCCCCGGAGCTCCACGATCTCGTCGCGGATCAGGCCGACCCGATCCGGCCGGTCGAGGGCCGCGAACCCGAGCAGGATCAGGGCCGCTCCTCCCACCGCCCAGCCCCACTCCAGGTACCCAGCCAGGTGCAGCCCGAAGAGATAGATGCAGGTCACGAGGAGAGCGGGCGCGACGAATTCCCACGGGGAGAGCTCCCAGAACGAGGTTCCTTCGCTGTCGTCCACCATCAGCCCTTGTGGCCGGCACGGCCGACGAAGAAGATCGCACCAACCCCGAGGAGCGCGGCAGAGAGGTTCGCGATCCACGAAGCGACGAACATGAAGAACCCGACACCCGCCCCGAGGATGATCAGGATCGAACCGACGCTCGACGAGACGTCTCCGCGACGACGCGGACCTGTGGTCATCAGAGTCTCCCGCTGAGTCGGACTAGAGGTCGTCGACGAGCGCGGTCAGCCCGTCGCTGCTCACGCCGAACAGCCGGTGGTCGACGACCGCGAGAGAGGTGAACGTCGTCGGCACCCGCACGCTCCAGGCGCGGTGCCCGTCGGCGAGGTCCAAGGCCACCACCGACCGGTGCTCCCCCGCGACGAGCACGATCAGGTGCTCGCCGTCGGTGACCATGCTCTCGCCGAGCAGGCCGGTCGACTCGAAGACCCAGGCGCCCTCGCCGGTGCGCAGGTCGCGGACCGTGAGGAGCCCGTCGACGAGCACGGCCAGCCGTTCGTCGGCGACGACGATCGCGGGGAGCGCGCCCCGCACCGCCTGCTGCACCTCCCAGAGCCGGCCGCCGCTCACCCCGCCGACTCCGCGGAGGACGCCCTCGCCCTGGACGACCAGCACGCCCGGCGCTGACCCGTCGTCGGCGGCGATCCACGGAACCACGCCGCCCTCAAGGTCGACGTGGCGACCCGAGTCCAGGTCCGTGAGCCCGGGGGTGCCCATGTCGTACGCCCAGCGACCGCCACGCTGGTGCCAGGAGACGTCGGCGTCCAGCACGCCGGCCGGGGACCCGTCACCTGCGAACTGGTGGACGGAGCCAAGCCAGCTGACCTCGAGCACCTCCCCGTAGAGCTGCACCTGGGCATCGGCGGACCCGCCGGCGGCGGTGGGCCGGGGCACACCGCCGGCGGCGGTGGGCCGGGGCACGTCGACGCTCCACACCTCGTCGCCGGTGGTCGGGTCGAGGCGGGTCAGGGTGGCCGGATCGGTCCCCGACTCCGGCGTCTGCGCGAGCACGACGTCGCCGTCAAGCTCCACGACCGACGAGCGCTGTGCGACCGGCAGGTCCAGGACCTGCCCGCCGGTGCGCACGTCGTACGCCCGCAGCCGCACGGCGGTGGGCTCGACGAGCATCCCCACGTCCTCCTCGTCAGGGTGCTCCGGAGCGATCCTCCAGGACTCCGGCACGAGGCAGACGACGGCGCGGGGGCTGGCCACGCAGGCCGTGGGGTCGGCGACCGCGACGCTCTCGACCTCGCCCAGCTGGGGGGCCGCAGACAGGGCGGTCGTCCAGACCTCCTCGCCCGAGCGGAGGTCGAGCGCGCGCAACATGTGGGACTGCGCCGGACCCCCCGTCGACTCCCGCACGACCAGGACCTCGTCCCTGACCCACGCCTGGGTGTCGATGGCCGCCACGGACAGGCCGCTGATCGGCGGCGACGTCCACGCGACCCGCGGGGCGGAGTCCATCGGCGCGAGCACCCCGGGCAGGGCAGCCAGCGACGCCAGCCGCGCACGGTCCGCGCGCGCGGACACCACGACCGGAGCGGCGATCGCACCGACGACTGCGGCGATCACGACGATCGACAGCACCAGGTGTCGGCGGATCCAGCCCAGGGCGCCGCCGGCGGCCTCCCGCACGGCGCCGCGGGCCCGGTCGACGGCGTCGACGGGCGTCTCCGACGGCCCGTGGTCGAGCTCGAGGAGCTCGACCTGGTCCATCCCGTCGCGGCGCGCCATGCCGGGACGCTACAAGCACCGGAGGCTCGCCAGCGCCCCCGTCACCTGCCCGGAGCAGTTCCGCCGTCCCGCCCACGCTCGCGTGAAGACTTCGTCACGCTCGGAGCGACGAAGTCTTCACGCGAAGGCGTGCCGGACACGGTCCGCGCACGAGTCGGCGCGCGCTGGTTCTCGACCGGCCTCCTACCGCTCACCGAACCCCCCGCGATCGACTCGTGGGTCGCGCGCCGCTCGTTCACCGTTCCGTCACCGGGCCGCAGCGAACGTCGACGCCACCTCCACCAGCAGCCGCGCGCCGAACCCGGTCGCGCCCTTGGTGCGCCAGGCGTCGTCGGACTCGGACCGCATGGTGCCGGCGATGTCGATGTGCGCCCACGGCGTGTCCCCCACCCACTCGGCCAGGAACAGCGCCGCGGTGATGGCCCCGGCGAACTCGCCGCCGAGGTTCTTGATGTCCGCCACCTCGGAGTCCAGCTGCTTGCGGTACCGGCGGTCCAAGGGCAGCCGCCAGACCTGCTCGTCTGTGCGCTCGGCGGCGGCCTCGACCAGGTCGAGCATCCCGTCGTCGTTGCCGATCACTGCGGCCGTCAGCATCCCCAGGGCCGCCAGCGCGGCACCGGTGAGGGTGGCGATGTCGACGATCGCGTCGACGCCGTCCTCCCGCGCGAGCGCGATCGCGTCGACCATGACCAGGCGGCCCTCGGCGTCGGTGTTCACCACCTCGATCGTGCGACCGGCCCGGCTGGTCAGGACGTCACCCAGCTTGGTGGCCGAGCCCGACGGCATGTTGTCCGTGCAGGCGAGGTAGGCGCTGACCGCCACGGGGACGTCGAGGTCCGCGAGCGCGGTCATCGCGGCGAGCACCGCACCGGCACCGCTCATGTCCATCTTCATCGCCGCGTGCATCGCGTTCGACGGCTTGAGGCTGATGCCGCCGGAGTCGTAGGTGATGCCCTTGCCGACGAACGCCAGGTGCCCCCGCGGCTCCCCGGCGGGCACGTACCTGACGACGATCATCCGCGGCTCGACGACCGACCCCGCGTTCACGCCGAGCAACCCGCCGCAGCCCATCTCGACCAGCGCCTGCTCGTCGAACACCTCGATGTCCAGGCCGTGCTCGCCGGCCAGCCAGACGGCGACGTCGGCCAGGTCCGGGGCGGTGAGGTGCCCGGCCGGCGTGCTGGCCAGGTCCCGGGACAGGGCGGCCGCGCGGGCGAGCACGACGCCGTGGTCGGCTCCTCGGCGGGCGTCGTCGGCCGCGGCGTCGTCGACCAGGAGGACGATCTCGCGGACCGGGACGGTGGACGGGTCGGTCTTGAGGGCGTCGTACCGGTAGCGGCCGAGCAGGATCCCCTCGACGACGGCCTGCGCCGACGCGCCGCGGGAGACGCCGGCCGCGGCGAGGTCCGTGGTGAGCACGTCGTCGCGACCGGCCGCCCGGGCGAACGCCGCCGCCGCATCACGCAGTGACGCCTCGGTCGGCTCGTCGCCGATGCCTGTCACGATCACCGCCCCGCCCTCCCGCGGCAGGATCAGCGTCTCGCCGACGCCGCCGCGAAAGCCCCACTCGACCAGCGCGGCGCGGTCCAGCGGCACCGCCGACGGCACCTCACCCGAGGCGGTCACGGCGACGCCCAGGGCCCGGCCGGCGTCGGAACCGGGCGGCGCCACGCGGACGGACACACCCTCGAACAGCGCGCGGGACGGGATCGGGTCGAAGGACATCGTCGTGCTCCTCACGTGGGCCAGATGACGGGAATGAGCAGGAGGGCGACGACGAACCACGCCGCCGTGGTCGCCAGCCCGAGCTTCCAGTAGTCGCTGAACGCGTAGCCGCCCGGACCCATGACCATCATGTTGGCCGGGGTGGCGATCGGGGTGAGGAACGACGCGGCGCCGGCCACCGCGACGAGCATCAGCACCGGCGCGAGTGCCACCCCGGAGGCGTCGGCCATGGCGACCGCAATGGGCGCAACGATGAGCACGGTGGCCGTGTTGCTGATCACCTGGCCGAGCACCAGCGTCAGGACGAACAGGGTGGCCAGCACCACGCGCGGGCCCCCGTCGCCGACGAGGTCGACCAGCCGCCCGGCCACCACGTCCGCGGCGCCCGACGAGGCGATCGCGACGGACAGCGGGATGAGTCCCCCGACCAGCACGACCACCTGCCACGACACCGCGCGGTAGGCCTGCGGGACGCCGACCACGCCGGTCATGACCATGAGCGTGGCACCGATCAGCCCGGCGATCGCGGGCGGCACCACCCCGGTGGCCAGGAGCGCGACCGTGACGACGAGCACCGCGATCGCCCGCCACGCCGTCGGCCCGAGCGCCACGGTCTGCCGGCGGACCAGCTCGGGGCTGTCGACGATGAGCACGTCGTCCCCGGCCGCGAACGCCTCGACGGCCGGCCACGGGCCGTGCACCAGCAGCGAGTCCCCCTCGGCCAGCACCAGGTGGTCGGCGCCCCGGTCCTTGCCCAGCCGGCGCAGGCCGAGCACCGTCACGCCGGAGCGGACCACCCCCGCGAACACCACCTGACCGATCACCCGAGAGCGCGGCCGGACCACCAGCTCCGCGACGCCGACCTCGCGGCCGAGCAGCGCCTCACGTGTGCCGCGGGTCAGCGGCGTCGTCGCGACCGTGAGCGCGTGTTCCTCGACCAGCGACGCGATCCCCGCACTGTCCCCGGTGACCACGACGACGTCGCCCACGCTCAGCGTCTCGTCCTCGGCGGCGGGCTCGCCGGTGGACCGCTGCACCCCGATGAGGACCACACCCTCCGGCACGGAGACCTGCTCGCGCCGGCTGCCGACCACGTCGGACCCCGCGCCGACCAGGAGCCGGAAGAACCCGACGTCGAGGCTGTAGTGCTCGACCAGGGTGTCGACATGCCTCGAGTAGTCGGCGGGCAGGGCGGTGGGTGAGCGGTCGGGCAGCAGCCGCCGGCCGAGGAGCACGGAGACCGCGATCGTCACGAGCACCAGCGGCAGGCCGACCAGCCCGAACTCGAAGAACCCGAACCGCTCGCCGGTGGACGTGAACAGAGCGTCGGAGACGATGACGTTCACCGTGCTGCCGCTGAGCACCAGCAGCGCGCCCGCGCTCGCGGCGAACGCGAGCGGCATGAGCAGCTGCGACGTCGACTGCGTCGAGCGGCGGGCTGCGAGGACCACCACCGGCAGGAGCGCCGCGGCAGCGCCGTTCGGGGTGACCAGCGCGGCCATCACCGCGGACAGCGCCATGAGCGCGATCAGCAGCCGGTTCCGCGCCGTCCCCGCCCGGGTGATGAGCTGCTGACCGGCCCACGCCGTCACTCCCGACGACTCGAGCCCTTCGCTGAGCACGAACAGGGACGCGATGAACACGACGACCGGATCGCCGAACCCGGCGACGGCCTGCCCGGCGTCGATCAGTCCCGTCGCGTACAGCGCCAGCGCGGTGAGGATGGCGACGACGCCGACCGAGAGCCGGTTCCAGACGAACAGCCCGACGCACGCTGCGAGGACGAGCAGGCTGACCGTGGCGTCGGACATATCGCCAAACTAGGGGACGAGCACCCGCTCACGAACAGGCGCGGACACCCCGGTCACCAGGAGCCAGAGCAGGAACACGATCTCGGACACCCCGCCGAGGAACCCCAGCGCCAGCGCGGCGCTGGCGGCACCGGGCGCGACGAGCTCGACCAGCAGCCCCGCGAGGTACCCGAAGCCGCCGACCACCAGCGCGTACCCGAACGGCCGGGGCACCCACCCGGACCGGACCACCAGGTAGCCGAGCGGGATCAGCCACGCGCCGAAGAAGATCTGCGCCACCAGGTACCCGACGCCGTGCAGGTCGAGCAGCAGCACGGCGACCTCGTCGGAACCCCGCTGCGCCGCGAGCACCGCCCCGGCGTGGTTCACCATGTTCAGGCACTGGATGGCCGTGGCGACCGCGTTCATAGTGAGCATCGTGAGCGCGGCCGCGCGGTGCACGCGCCCGAGCAACGCGTAGAGGGCGAGCCCGACGAGCAGGAACGCGGTGAAGGCCACGAGGTCGGCGGCGAACGCGAGCTTCATGAGTCCGGCGTTCTCGCGCAGGGCGTCGGCGACGTCGTCGGAGGCGCGGACCCTGGCCCGGGCGAACAGCTCGGCGAACCCGCCGAAGACGGCGACGACGAGGTAGAGCAGACCGGCGAGGCGTGCGGTGGAGGGCATGGCTGTGCCTTTCTGGGCAGGACGGATCGCGAGACCGGGCGGCCTCGTACGGTTCGTTCGGGGGTCAGACCGGGTACTGGAAGACGTCGTCGAGCGGGACGTCGAACACGCGGGCGATCTGGAAGGCCATCTCGAGCGACGGGGAGTAGCGGCCCTGCTCGATCGCGATGACGGTCTGGCGGGTCACGCCGATGCGGTCGGCCAGCTCGGCCTGGGTCATCTCCCCGTGGGTGAACCGGAGCGTGCGGATGGAGTTGGTGACCTGCGTGGGCTTCACCACGTGGAGAAGCCCCGGCGGTAGGCGGCGAGCTTGGTGGCCGAGCCGACGAGAGCTGACAGGACGAAGCCGAGGTAGATCGCGTTGGCGATCCAGAACCAGTCCGCCTCCAGCATCGCCAGGACCATCGACCCGAGCGCGCCGATGACGACGAACGACTGGCCCGTGACCTCCCCGAGCCGGTTGATCTCCTTGTCGCGCTGGTCCGTCCGGTGTCCGTCGCGCCGGTTGGCCAGGGAGACCCCGATGGTGCCGACGATCGACGCGACGATCGCCCCGCCGATGGACCACAGCAGCGGGCCGACGTAGGCGACCTCGGTCAGCGGCGTGTCCCGTGCGCGGCTGAGCACCACGGCGACGTAGACCGTGTACGCGAGCACGGCGACGACGAGGAACACCCAGACGTTCCGCTCTTCGTACGACATCAGCTCTCCTGGGCGACGGTGAGGACGGTCTTGCCGCGGGCGTGCTCCGCGACCAGCCGGCGCAGCGCCTCCGGGGCGTCGCTCAGAGGGTAGGTGCGCTCGACCGCGGGCGAGAGCACCCCGGACTCGGCGAGCTCGCGGACCCGGTCGAGCTTCGCGCGGCTGGGCGTCGCGAAGACGGGCCGCAGGTGCTGGCTCACGACGAGGTTCACGACGAGCGCCTGCGCGAGCCGGCCCATCGGCCCGATGATCCGGCCGCCGCCGCCACCGGACAGGTGCAGGGTGCCGCGCGGGGCGAGCGCCCGCCGGTAGGCCGCCAGGCTCCGGTTGCCGACGAGGTCGATGATCAGGTCGTACCGGGTGCCGCCGGTGGTGAAGTCGGAGCGCTCGTAGTCGACGACGTGGTCCGCCCCGAGGCTCGCGACGAGCTCGACGTTCCGACCGCTGCACACCCCGGTGACCTCGGCCCCGAGCGCCGTGGCCAGCTGCACCGCGAACGAGCCGACCCCGCCGGACGCCCCGTTGACCAGCACCTTCTGCCCGGGCTGGACGCCGGCGACGCAGTCGAGAGCCGTGCCGGCGGCGAGCGGGAGGGTGGCGGCCTGCTCGAAGCTCAGGTTGGCAGGCTTCCCGCCGAGGAGCTTCGCAGGCACGGCCACGAACTCCGCCCAGGTGCCTCCGGTCGCCTCCCCGACGACCTCGTCGCCGACGCGGAGGTCGGTCACGTCCGCGCCGACCGACTCGACGACCCCCGCGACGTCCCGCCCGGGAACCCGGCGCCGCGGCTGCCGCAGCCCCATGACCGCCCGGATCAGCGCTGGCCGGCCGGTGACCATGGCCACGTCGGCGAAGTTCAGCGAGGACGCGTGCACCCGGACGAGGACCTCGTCCCGCTTCGGCACCGGCCGCGGGAGGGTGCCGGTGGTGAGGACCGCCTCGGGGGCGCCGTAGGCGCGCTGGACGATCGCCTGCATGGTGCGGGTCTCGGTCTCGACGCTCATCGGAGCCTCCGTGTTAAGAATTGTTGACACGGCGAAGGTATGGCGAACCAGACACGATGTCAAGAGTTCTTGACACGGCAGGATGGGAGCATGAAGGTTCTCGCGCTCTCCGGGACGGTCGGCGCCGGCAAGTCGACGGTCGCGGTCGCCCTGCGCAACGAGCTCCTCGCCCGGGGGCACGCGGCCGGAGATCTCGACGTCGACGCCATCGCCACCGAGACTCCGGCGCCGCCCGACGACCCCTTCAACGAGCGCGTCGTCGTCGAGCACCTGCGGACCATGCGCCCGCACTGGCGGGACGCCGGTCTCCAGGTGCTGCTCCTGCCGCGGGTCGTCGAGACACCGGCGCAGCGCGACGCCTACGCGGACGCCCTGGGCGAGGCCGTGCGGGTGGTGCGCATCGACGCGCCCGCGGCCACGCGCCACGCGCGCCTGGTCGCCCGGCACGAGCCCGGCCCGGAACGCGACTGGCACCTGGCCCGCACCGACGTGCTGGCGCTCCTGCTCGAGAAGGCCGCCGTCGAGGAGCTGGTGGTCGAGAACCACGACCGAGCCCCGTCGGCGGTCGCTCGGGAGATCGCCGACCAGCTGGGTCTCTAGAGCACCCGCGCGAGGCTCTCCATCGCGACCAGCGGGTCCGGGCCGACCGGCATCAGGACCGTCGTCGTGACCCCCGCGTCGTGCAGCTGCCCGATCCGGGTGCGGGCGTCGTGCACGGTGCCGACGACGGCGAGCTGGTCGACCCACACGTCCGGCATCCGCGCGACGAAGTCCGCCCGGTCCGTCGCACCGGCGCGCAGGGCACGGAACTCGTCGGCGAACGGCAGCGGCGCGATGTGCACGTCCCAGTCAGGTTCTCCGATCCACTCCAGGGCGGGCCGCGCGGCGTCGCGGGCGGCATCCGCAGAGTCGTCGACCGCCGCGACGCAGTACGCCACGACCCGGTGCTCACGCGTCGGCGCGATGTGCCGGAGCGCCTCGGCGACGTACTCCGGGGTCACCGGCTCGGCCAGGACCGTTCCGTCGGCGGACCGGCCTGCGAGCGCCAGCGACCTCGGCCCGCGGACCCCTGCCAGGATCCGCGGCGCCGGCGGGACGGACTCGAGCTGCACGTCGTCCAGCGTCACGTACCGGCCGTCGGTGCTGGTCGGGGCCCCGCCCAGAATCCCCCGCACGGCATCCAGGTGCTCACCCAGCATCGTCAGCGGGCTCTTTGGCCACGCGCCCACCTGCCGCATCCAGCCGGGCATCCCGTGCCCGATCCCCACGTCGATCCGCCCCGGGAACAGCTCCGCCAGCGTCGAGACCTCCATGGCCGTGAACGCCGCGTTCCGCACGGCCGCGGGCAGGATCCCGATGCCCACGCGGATGCGCTCGGTCATGGCGAGGGCAGACGCGGCCTGCGCGATCCCGCCGCGGAAGAAGCAGTCCTCGACCACCCAGAGCTCGTCGAACCCGAGCGCCTCGGCGCGCTGCGCGTAGGTGCGGAACAGGTGCGCGGGCAGGTCCCGCGGGAGCATGACGCCGACGGCGCGCTCGGTCATCAGATCTCCTTGATCACACGTGCGGGGTTCCCCACCGCGACCACGTCGGCGGGCAGGTCCCTGGTGACCACCGCCCCGGCGCCGACCACCGTGTTGTCGCCGATGGTCACCCCCGGGCAGACGATCACGCCTCCCCCGAGCCAGACGTTGTCGCCGATGGTGATCGGCTTGGCGGCCTCGAGCTTGTCCCGGCGCGGCTTCGGGTCCACCGGGTGGATCGGCGTGAGCAGCTGGACGTTCGGGCCGATCTTCGTGTCGTCACCGATCCGGATGTGCGCGACGTCGAGCGCGACCAGCCCGAAGTTCACGAACGACCTCGCCCCGACGTGCAGGTGCACCCCGAGATCGACGTACACCGGCGGGCGGATCCACGAGCCCTCGCCCAGCGAGCCCAGCAGCTCACGCAACCGGTCGACGGCGTCGTCGTCACCGTCGCGCACCGCCTGTGCGAACCGTTCGGCGCGCGCCTGCGCGGCGCTGGTCAACGCGTGGATCTCGGCGTCGGCCTCGTACCAGTCGCCGGCGACCATGCGCTCGTACTGGCTGCGGGTGTCCTCGGTGCTCACCCCTGCGCCGCCCGGAGGAACTGCTCCAGCAGCGGTCCCGCCGTGGTCGACCCGTACTCGCCGACGTCCACGAACACCGCGACCGCGAGGTCCCCCTGGACCGCGATCATCCACACGTGGTTCTGCAGGTTGCCCGCCTCGCCGAACTGGGCGGTGCCGGTCTTGGCGGCGACCTCGTCGCCGGGGACGTCCAGCAGGAACGTCGCGCCGCCCTCGGTCACCACGCCACGCATCAGCTCGCGCAGGGTGGCGGCCTCCTCGGCCGTCAGCGGGGCGGCCGGCACAGAGGTCTCGCTGGGCTCCGTGGCGTCCTCGTCCGTGGGCGTCGCGGCACCCTCGGCGGGGACGACGAGCCGCGGGACGACGGTCGCCCCGCGGGCCACGGAGGCCGCGACGGTAGCCATGCCGAGCGGCGAGGCCAGCACGCGGCCCTGCCCGATCATCGACGCGGCGTGGTCCGTGCCGTCCGAGTCGGCCGGGACGTCGCCGAGGAACGCGGGGAACCCGAGGGAGGCGTTCGGGTCGAGACCGAGCGAGCCGGCGGCGTCGATGAGCGCCGCCTGGTCCGCCTGGTCGCGCGCGGAGATGAACGCCGTGTTGCACGAGTAGGCGAAGGCCGTCCGCAGCGGGACGGTGCCCAGCTTGTCCGAGGGATACTCGGGGAAGTTGTTGAACACCCGTCCGTCGACCGAGACCGTGGCGGGGCAGCTGGTGTCGCTGTCCGCGGTGAGCCCGGACCGGAGCAGGGCGAGCGCGCTAACCACCTTGAACGTCGAGCCGGGGGCGAACTGGCCGAGCGTGGCGGTGGACATGCCCTCGCCGCCCAGACCGCTGGCGGCCGCGAGCACGTCGCCGGTCGAGGGCCGCAGGGCGACGATCGCGTTGGCCGGCCCGACGGTGGCGACGATCGACTCCGCCGCGTCCTGCAGCGCGACGTCCAGCGTCGTCGTCAGCGGGGTGCCTGGCGTGGGCTCGACGGCGTAGAGCTGGCGCGGCGCGGCACCGTCGGGAAGCGCGGCGGTGATGGTGAGCCCGGGCAGCCCGCGCAGCTGCGCGTCGTACTGGCGCTGCAGACCGGAGAGCCCGGCCAGGTCGCCGGCGGCCACCGCGCCGTCGGACTTCTCGACGATCTCGGCCGTGGCCGGACCCACCGTCCCGAGGATCGGCCGCGCGAACTGCCGGGTGGGAGCGAGCGGGAGGGTGTCCGGCACGTCGATCACGCCGGGCAGCCCGACGAGCGCCACCAGGTCGTAGCCCAGGTCGCCCTCACGGATGGTGATGGCCTCGACGAACGCCTTCTCCCCGGCGCCCAGGACCTTGGCGGCGTACGCGTCGGGGTCCATGCCCAGCTGGCCGGCCAGGCCGCGCGCGGCGGCGTCCTGGTCCGGGGCGGCGACCTTCGTCTTGTCGATGCCGACGCGGTGCACCTGGCGCGGCTCGACGATCACGGCGCCGCCCGCACCGAGCACGTTGGCGCGCTCGGCGCGCGTCCGGTCGACGCTGAGCACCTCGCCCGCGGAGAGGTCCGGAGCGAGCAGCGAGGGGGACCAGGTGACGAGCCACGCGTCCTCGTCGTCCCGGTCCAGCCGCGCGTGCGTCTCGTAGGTCCAGTCGGCGTCGCTCTCGTCGACGTCCCACGTGAACCCCAGCACCGCCGTGGCGACGTCCTCGTCCTGCTGGTCCACGGTGGCCGAGACGACCGTCACCGTGGGCTCCCACGGGGCGAGCCCCTCGTACGCGCTGGTCCGGGCGGTGGTCGCGGCGGTGACGTCCGCGCCGCCACCGGCGAAGGGGGCGCCGGCGAAGTCGCCGGACTGGAGCGCGGCAGCGAGCGCGTCGGTCGCACTCCGGGGCCCCGGCGGCTCGGCGGAGCAGGCCGCGAGCCCGGCAGCCGTGACCACCACGGCCAGGGCACCTCCCACCCACCGCCGAGCACCCTCGACGCGTCCACCTACCCGTTCACCTGCGAACGTCATGCTGTCCCCTCGTCGCGCGGCGCCGCCGCCGCATCGTGCCGGTGCATCGTGCTGGTGTGTCGGCTCAGGCTCGGGGTCCCACGGGGCAGCACCCGACGGCACGACGCCCCGCGAGCCTCCCACCGGCGGGTCTCCCCGCGGGCGGGAACGGCGCACCCTTCACCCTTCCTCCCCAGACGGGTCAGGCGAACACCCCCGCCGGGTCGTAGGTGCGCCGCACCCGGGTCAGCCGGTCCGCGGTGGAGGGGGCCCATGAGGCCGTCCCGAAGCCGGCGAAGTTGGGGTTGACCTCGGCCGACGCCCAGGGGGCCACCGCCTGCACGATCGCGTCCGCCGCGGCCGGCATCTCCCCGAACCGGCTCGGGTCCGCACCGACGATCCCGAGCACGAACGCCGCCCCACGCCCCGACACCGCCGAGCCGCCCGGCACGTCGGGGCCGGTCGCACCGGCGACGTGCCGCAGCTCGGCGGCGACGAACGGGTGCGAGGCGTCAGGGCCGACGTGCGCGAGCCAGGTGCTCGCCAGGTCGCCGTCCGCCCGGTCGAGCAGCAGCCCGCGCACCCAGCTGGGCCCCGGCTCGGTCGGATCGTTGTGGATCTCCGCGGACCGCGCGACGGGCAGCACCCCGACCGTGTCGAGGAACGCCGGAGCCAGGGCGCGCAACGGTGCCGCCGCCGCCGCGCCGGCGCCCTCGTCGCCCGGCCGGGCCACGCGCAGGAGCAGGACGGTCCGGCCCCGCAGGAACGGCGGCACCACCTCGAGCGGCGGGAAGCGGACGATCGCCGCGCTGGTCGTCGTGTCCGGGTCTGCGGTCGCCGTCCACGCCAGCCACCCGCGCAGCACCGTGTCGATGTGCTCGATGTCGAAGAACAGCGTGCCCGCGTAGAGGGCGGGCATCTCCACCAGCAGCAGGCGCACCTGTGTCACCACACCGAGCCCCGTCTTGCCGCCCCGCAGGGCCCAGAACAGCTCCGGGTGCTCCCCTGCCGACGCCTCGACCACCTCGCCCGTGCCGGTGACCACCGTGACGGACTCCAGCCGGTCCGAGCTGAACCCGTGGCTGCGGGCGAACGGACCGAGGCCCCCGCCGAGCAGGTAGCCGACCACGCCGACGTGCGCGGACGAGCCGGCGACCGGGGTCAGCCCGTGGGCGTCGGCAACGGGGACGACGTCGGTCCAGGCCGCACCGGCGCCGATCGTCGCCACCCGCGCGACCGGGTCCACGGCGACGCCGCCCAGCCGGTGGGTGGTGAGCAGGACGCCGGAGGTGACCGGTGTCGTGGCGCCGTGCCCGGTGGCCTGCACATGCACGGGCATGCCCTGCTCGGCAGCCCAGCGGACGGTCTCGACGACGTCCTGCGTGCTGGTGGCGCCGACCGCGACGTCGGGCGCGTGCACCACCGCGCGGTTGTGGGCCGCCACCTCGTCGGAGAACCCCTCGTCGTCCGGGGTCAGCACGGGGCCGGTGACGCGGGAGGTCAGGGGGTGGGACATGCCGCTGCTCCTTCGTGCGAGGTCGGTCGGACGGCAGGCTGCCACGCGGCAGGTGCCCGATGCACGACCTTTGCACCGACCACCGACACCCCGCGTGCGCGACGATCACCTGGTGACCGACGAGTTCACCTACGTCACCCACCGCCCGGCCGGTCCGCTGGGCCGGTACGTGGCGAGCATCTGGTACGCCCGCGGCCGGCTCCGGGCGCCCGCCGAGCGCGTGGCGCCGACGGGGTCGGCGGTGCTCGGGCTGGTGCTCGGGCCACCGATCGCGCAGGTGGCCCGCGACGGCACCGGCGACGTGCACCTGGCCAGGACCGGGTTCCTGCTGGGGCCGGACGACCGGCCGATGCTCAACCGGCCGCTCGGGGAGACCTGGTGCGTGGGCGTCGTCGCGACCCCGATCGGGTGCGCGACCGCGTTCGGCGTCGACCCCCGGGCCGTGCGCGGGCGCGTGGTCGGTGCGGAGGCCTGGGCGCCGCTGTGCCGCGACCTGCGCGCGCTCGACGGACCGGACGCGATGATCGCCGCCGTCGAGGCCGCCCTGGAGGAGCCGGCGGCGGAGCGCGCACGCATGCTCCCCCGCGCGACTGCTGACGTCGAGGCCGCGGTGGACGCCCTGACCGCGGACCCCGGCCGCCCGGTGGCGGACGTCGCGCGGGCGGTGCACCTCTCGCACGCGCACCTGGACCGTGCGTTCCGGCGGGTGGTCGGCCTGAGCCCCGGCACGTTCGCGCGGGTGGTCCGCATGAACCACCTGCTCGCGTCGCTCGACACCGGCCGACCCGTCGGGTGGGGGCAGGTGGCCGCCGACCGCGGCTGGTACGACCAGGCGCACCTGATCCGCCACTTCCGGCGGCACACGGGGACGACGCCGGCCGGCTACGTAGCGGCCTACCGTGCGGTCTACGGCGACGCACCGACCGAGCCGGGGTTCGCGCCGGTGGTCAATCCCGTCCAAGACGACGCCTCCGCGGGCGCCTAGCGTCCGACCATGACGACCGCGATCGACACGACCACCACCATCGCCGCACCCCCCGAGGCCGTGTGGGCGGCCCTCACGGACTGGTCGCTGGCGCCGCGCTGGATGCCCGGCGTGACCGCGATGCGGGGGCGATTGTCGGCGGGTGCCGAGGTGACGTTCACGGTCCGCGGGAAGGAGCGCACCGCGACGACAGAGCGGCTCGACGCACCCCGCGCGCTCGCGCTGCTGTCCAGGTCCGGGCCGGTGTCGGCCGTCTACACGTACACGCTCACACCCGTGGTGGCCGGCACCGAGCTCCGCCTGGTCGCGGACGTCGGGGTGAGGGGCCCGCTGGCGCTCCTCGCCGGCGTCATCCGGCGTTCGATCGCGAAGGAGGACGGCGTCCAGCCCGAGCGCCTGCGCGCGGTCGTCGAGGCCGTCAGCCGACCAGCAGGCTGACCGCCCGGTGCAGGTCGGCGCGGGTCTGGTCCAGGTCCGGCCCGGGGGCGAGCGTCACGCCGTGCACCAGGCCGAGCACCTGCGCGAGGAGGCGGTCCGCCTGCCACTCGTCGTCGCCCCGCGCCGCGCGCAGCGCCGCCACCTTGCGCGCGTGCGACTCCACCGACTGCGGCAGCCGCGCCAGCACCGCCGGACGCTCGAGGTGGTGCCACAGGAGCAGCCGCACCAGCGAGGGGTGCGCGCGGTTGAAGTCGAGGATCCGCACCGCGTAGCCGGGCAGGTCGGCGGCGTCGAACGGCACCGCGTCCAGCAGCTGCTCGATCCGGTCCTCGATCACGGCGTCGAACAGCCGGTCCTTGCTGCCGAAGTATGCGTAGATCCGCTGCTTGTTGGCGTCCGCACGCTCGGCGATCCGGTCCACGCGCGCGCCGGCCAGCCCGCGCTCGGCGAACTCGTCGGCGGCCGCGTCGAGGATCCGGCGCGGGGTGTCGGCCGTGCTCATGCGGGCAGCTGCGTGCCGGTCAGGTCCTGCGCCACCGCCCAGAGCCGCGCTGCGGTGTCGTCGTCGCGCATGCGGCGGTTCAGCCGGGCGGGGCCGGTGGGACCGACGAGCCCGAACCGGCCGGACGGGCCGTAGTAGCCGTCCTCGACCGCGCGGGGGTCGGCCGCCGCGAACAGCATCGGCTCGGCGCCCTCGGCCGGCTGCTGCGACGGCACGAAGGGCAGGTTGCCGATGGGCGACCGGTGCACCGAGTCCCGCCCGAGCGACGCGCCCGCCGTCTGGAGGTTGGTCTGCGTGAACCCCGGGTGGGCGGCGTTGCTGCGCAGGGCCCAGCCGCGCTGCATCGAGACGCGCGCGAGCTGCCGGGCGAGCAGCAGGTCGGCCAGCTTGGACTGCGCGTACGAGCGCGTGGGGCTGTACCGGCGGCGGGTCCACTGCAGGTCGTCGAACCGGATCCGGCCGACGTTGGCCATGCCGCTGCTCATCGTGGTGACGCGGCCCTCCGGGGCGGCCAGCAGGAGGGGGATCAGCAGGTTGGTGAGCGCGAGCGGCCCGAGGAAGTTGGTGCCCAGCTGAAGCTCGAAGCCGTCCTCGGTCTCGAAGCGCGTGGGCGGCGCCATGACACCGGCGTTGTTGACCAGCGTGTCCAGGTGCGGGAGGTCGCGGGAGAGCGACTCGGCGAACGCCCGCACCGAGGCCAGCGAGGCGAGGTCCAGCAGCCGCACCTCGGCGGAGGCGTCGGGGTGGGCGGCGAGGATCTCCGCGAGCGCCTTCTCGCCCTTCTCTGCGCTGCGGACCGCCAGCACCACGTGCGCGCCGGCCGCCGCGAGGCGCTCGGCAGCCTCCCGGCCGGTGCCGCTGTTGGCTCCGGTGACGACGACGGTGCGGCCGGACTGGTCGGGGACGACGTACACGATGGACTCCTCGCGGTGAGCAACCAACTGGTTGGTTGGCAACCATAACAGGCGCCCGCGCCCGCGCCGGGGTCGAATGGAGGCATGAGCACCGTCCCTCTCCTCACCCTGAACACCGGCGTGCAGATCCCCCAGCTGGGCTTCGGCGTCTTCCAGATCGACCCGGCCGAGACCAAGGACGCCGTCCTGCAGGCGTTCGAGGTGGGCTACCGGCACATCGACACCGCGCAGATGTACGGCAATGAGAAGGGCGTCGGCGACGCGGTCGCCGAGTCCGGCCTGGACCGCAAGGACGTCTTCCTCACCAGCAAGCTGAACAACGACATGCACGACCCCGAGTCGGCCGCGATCGCGTTCGACGTCACCCTGGAGACCCTGGGCACCGACTACGTGGACCTGTTCCTCATCCACTGGCCGCTGGCGACCGTGAGCGACTTCGTCGAGACCTGGAAGGCGATGGAGGACTTCTACCGGTCCGGCCGCGCCAAGTCGATCGGCGTCTCCAACTTCCAGCCGCACCACCTGAACCGCCTGCGGGCGGAGGCCACCATCACGCCCGCCGTGAACCAGATCGAGGTGCACCCGTACCTCACGCAGGAGGCGGTGCGCGCGTACGACGCCGAGCACGGGATCGCGACCGAGGCGTGGAGCCCGATCGCGCAGGGCAAGGTGCTGGACGACCCGACCATCGTGCGGATCGCGGAGGCCCTGGGCCGGACGCCCGCGCAGGTCACGCTCCGCTGGCACCTCCAACGCGGCGACATCGTCTTCCCCAAGTCGGTGACCCGCAGCCGCATCGAGGAGAACTTCGCGGTGTTCGACTTCGAGCTCTCCGACATCGACGTGGCGGACATCTCCGCGCTGAACCGCGACGAGCGCACCGGCCCGGACCCGGACACGTTCGACTACGTTCCCTCCTAGCTGTCGATCCGGCTGCCCACCGTTCGTACAGACGGTGAGCAGCCGGCGCAGGGCCGGCGGCCGCAGCCCGAGGAGGACGCCATGAGCCACTACCTGCTGAGCGTGATGGAGCCGACCGGTCCCCGCCCCGCGCCCGAGTTCCTGGAGCCGGTCATGCGGGCGGTCGGCGAGGTCGACCAGGCGATGCGGGACGCCGGGATCTGGGTGTACGCGGGGGGTCTGCACGACCCGAGCACCGCCACCGTGCTGCGCGCCAAGGACGGCGACGTCATCCCCACCGACGGCCCGTTCGTCGAGGCCCGCGAGCACCTGGGCGGCTTCACGATCATCGACGCCGACGACCTCGACGCGGCCCTCGACTGGGGCGGCAGGCTGGCCGTCGCCACGGGGCTGCCGATCGAGGTCCGGCCGTTCCGTTACTAGGGACGGGCGTGGACGAGGACGCGATCGCCCGGGTCTTCCGCGCGGAGCACGGCCGCGCGGTCGCGGTCCTGGCCCGGTCGTTCGGTGACCTCGACGTCGCCGAGGAGGCGGTGCAGGACGCATTCGTCGCCGCCCTCCAGCACTGGCCGGGCGAGGGGCTGCCCCCGAGCCCGGCCGGCTGGATCATCACCACGGCCAAGCGCAAGGCGATCGACCGGCTGCGCCGTGAGGCGTCGCGCGACGACCGGCACGCGCAGGCCGTCCTGCTGCACGAGCGCGACGACCCGGTGGAGGTGGGGCCCGTGCGCGACGACCGGCTCCGGCTCCTCTTCACGTGCTGCCACCCGGCCCTGTCCGTGGAGGCGCAGGTGGCGCTCACGCTGCGGCTGCTCGGTGGGCTGACCACCGAGGAGATCGCTCGCGCGTTCCTGGTGCCGGAGCCGACGATGGCGCAGCGGCTGGTGCGCGCCAAGGGCAAGATCCGCGACGCCCGCATCCCCTACCGGGTGCCCCGCGACGCCGACCTGCCCGACCGCCTCCGGTCCGTGCTCGCGGTGGTCTACCTCGTGTTCACCACCGGCTCGGCGGCCCTCACGCGCGACGACCTGTGCGCCGAGGCGGTCCGGCTGGGGCGCGTGCTGGTCGAGCTGATGCCCGACGAGCCCGAGGCCCTCGGCCTGCTGGCCCTGATGCTCCTCACCGACGCCCGCCGCGGCGCCCGCGTCTCTCCCTCCGGCGACCTGGTCCTGCTGCGTGACCAGGACCGCTCGTTGTGGGACGCCGCGCAGCTCGACGAGGGCCGTGAGCTCGTGCGCCGCTGCCTGCGCCGCGACCACCTCGGGCCCTACCAGCTGCAGGCCGCGATGCAGGCTGTGCACAGCGAGCCCGCCGGGACGGACTGGCGGCAGGTCGTGCTCCTCTACGACCAGCTCATGTCGGTCGCGCCCAGCCCGGTGGTCGCCCTCAACCGGGCGGTCGCGGTCGCGGAGCTGGAGGGACCGGAGGCGGGGCTGGCGCTGGTGGACGCGCTGCCCCTGGAGGGCTTCTACCTGTTCCACGCGGTGCGCGCGGACCTGCTGCGCCGCCTGGGCAGGGCCCCGGACGCGCGGGCGGCGTACGACGCCGCGCTCGCCCTGACCGCCAACGACGCCGAGCGGGAGTTCCTGACCCGCAGCCGGGACGCGCTCACCCCAGCCGGCTGACCAGCCCGGCCCGCACCGTGAACCACTCCGCGGCGACGATCGAGAAGTAGGCCGTGTCCCGCAGGCCCCCGTCGGTGGCGACGGTGTGCACGCGGCGGACCCCCTCGAACCGGCCGCCGACCCGCTCGATGGCCGCGCGCGACGCGGTGTTGCGGGCGTCGGTCTTCAGGGTCACCCGCAGGGTCCTCCACACCTCGAACGCGTGCGTGAGCAGGAGCAGCTTGGTCTCGGTGTTCACCGGTGTCCGCTGGGCCGACGCGGAGTACCAGGTGCTGCCGATCTCCGCGACGGACGGCGGGTTGTCGTCGCTCGGTGCGCCGCCCACGCCGATCCCGGGCGGCCAGGGCGCAGGGTCCTGGAACACCTCGAGGTCCAGGAACCGCGTGCTGCCGACCAGGGCCCCGTCAGACAGCCGCCGCACGGCGAACGGCACCGCCCGGCCGGAGGAGGCGTGCTCGACGGCCGCCTCGACGTAGCGGGCCGTCTCGTCCGGCCCGTCGGGTACCCAGGTGAACCCGTAGCTGCCGCGGTCCTCGGCGGCTGCCGCGGAAAGGCCGTGGACGTGCGAGCGGTCCAGCGGCTCGAGCCGGACGTGCCGGCCGGTCAGGGTGAAGGGCGCGAGCATGGCGTCATCCTGCCGGAACCCTCAGACGGTCGCGTGCTCGTCCGCCGCCCGCATCGCACGCCGACCGCCGGGGACGACGAGAGCGAGCACCACGACGAGCAGCAGCGCGACGCCGGCCCAGATGAGCAGCGACTCCACCGAGAACCGGTCCGCCAGCGGCCCGAACACCGCCATGCCGAACGGCATGGACAGCGCCATGACGATGCCGACGAACCCGAACACGCGGCCCTGCATCTCCGGTTCCACCGTCTCCTGCAGGACGGTGAACGAGGGCGTCGAGAAGGCAGGGACCGACAGGCCGAGCAGGAACATGAACGCGAAGAAGACCCAGATGTTGGTGGACAGCCCGAGCCCGACGGAGATGCCGCCGAACACGAGCGTGGAGCCCAGGATCATCCGGACCCGGTTCCAGGTCCCCGCCCAGGCCGCCACCGCCGCACCTCCGAGCACCATGCCGATGCTGAACGCCAGCTCGTTGGCGGTGAGCTTCCACACCTCCTCCCCGAACGTCCGCACGATCATCAGCGGCGTGAGGAACGACGGCGCGACGATGAGCACGAACACCACGGCGTACAGCGCGAGGATCCAGCGCACGAACGCGTGGGTGACCACGTACTTCACGCCGCCGACCAGGTCGTCGAAGTAGCCGAGCTTCTCCTCGGTGCGCACCAGTCGCGGCACGGTGACCAGCAGGAGCAGCCCGATGCCGATCACGGCGGTGACCACGTCGATGTAGAACACGGCCACGATCGACATACTGGCGTAGACGGCGGCCGCGGCGGCTGGGGCCACGAGCATCATGGCCGACTGGATGGTGCCGTTGATGCCGTTGACGCGCATGAGCGTGTCCGTGGGGACGATCTGCGGCAGCAGCGCCGCGACCGCGGGCATCTGGATCCCCGCGCCGGCCGAGCGGATGGCGATCGCGACGAAGATGAGCCACAGGTCGGTGGCGCCGGCCGCCATGAACATGGCCAGAGTGAGCGTGACGACCGCGATGGTCGCGTCCGCCCCGATGATCAGCTTCTTGCGGTCGAGCCGGTCCGCCCACACGCCGCCGAAGATCGAGATCACGGCCTGCGGCAGGAACCCGAACACCGCGTACAGGGCCATCACGCCGCCGGACTTGGTCTCCAGGGTCAGGTGCCACATCACGGCGTACTGCACGAGCATCGACCCGAACAGCGAGATCGTCTGCCCGGTGAGGAACAGCGCCGTCTCGCGACGCCAGCCGGGCTTCTCCTCCACGGCGGACGGGCTCGGGGTCTCCTCGGTCATGTCGGCCATCGTGTCAGTCGCCTCCCACACCGGGCACGGGAGATTCCGCGACCGTCACCATGACGTCGAACGGCGCGGATCCGGATCGACAGCTCGGTGGGACGCTGGACGCATGAAGCTGCGTCGTGGCCGGGTTCCCGCGGACGTCGGCGGCGGGTTCGTCGCCGGGGAGGCGGTCGCGCTGCAGACCGCCTTCGCAGGAGCGCTGACCCCTGCGGAGCGACGCTCGCCCGACCCGGTGCGCGTCGACCTGTCGCTGGAGACCGAGGGCGGCGGGCGCGTGGTGGTCGTGTGCCGCAACCACGTCGTCGGCTTCGTCCCGCCGTCCCACGAGCAGTCCCTGCTGGCACAGGTCGCCGCCGCGGGCCGCGCGCGGCTCGAGACGTCCGGCCAGATGTACCGCGAGGCGGAGGGGTGGTGGCGGCTCTGGGTCGGGCCGCCCCGCGCCGGGCACTTCCCCGCCCCCGAGCCGGGTGCCGACACGCTCGGTGAGCCGACGCGCAGGATCTTCGGGCTGGCCCTGCCGGACGACTGATCGTGGGTTATGGTAGGTAGACTAGTTCGTCTACCTCGCAGTATGACCACAGGAGTCTCCCGTGCCCGCTCTGTACACCGCCATCGCCACCGCCACGGGCGAGGGACGCGCCGGCGGGCGTGCCGTCAGCGACGACGGGACTCTCGACGTCACACTCGCCGTGCCCGCCGAGCTGGGCGGCCGCGGCGGCGGCACGAACCCGGAGCAGTTGTTCGCGGCCGGCTGGGCGTCGTGCTTCCACTCGGCCATGAAGTCGGTCGCGGCGGCGGAGAAGACCCTGATCACCGACTCCGCGGTCGTCGCGGAGATCGGTCTGGTGGCGGACGGGTCCGGCGGCTTCACCATCGAGGCGGCCCTGCACGTCGAGGTCTCCGGGCTGGACCAGGCGGCGGCCGAGCAGCTCGTCGCCCGCGCGCACCAGGTCTGCCCGTACTCCAACGCCACGCGCGGCAACATCGCCGTCCGCTTCACGGTGACGACGGCATGAGCGTCCGGCGGACGGTCCGCGCGCTCGGTTCCGTGCTCCGCGGCGACGTGGTCGCGGACCCGCCGAGCCGGCGCAGCGGCGTGCTGCGGACGATCGGGCGCGTGTGGCTCGGCGGGACCCTCGCGCTGGCGGGGACGTCGCACCTGACGGTCGCGCGCGAGGAGTTCCAGGCGCAGGTCCCGACGTGGTTCCCCGCCGACCCCGACGCCGTCGTGCTGGCCTCAGGGGTCGTGGAGATCGCCCTGGGCTGCGCGCTGCTGGTTGCGCCCGGACGGCGTCGTGCGGCCGTCGGCTGGATCGCCGCTGGCTTCTTCGTCGCGATCTTCCCCGGCAACATCTCCCAGCTGGTCACCAGGACCGACGCCTTCGGGCTCGAGTCCGACACGGCGCGGGCGGTCCGGCTGCTAGGCCAGCCCGTCCTCGTGCTCTGGGCGCTGTGGTCCACCGGCGCCTGGCGCTCGCTGCGCGCCGCGCTGGCCTCGCAGCCCGCAGCGGCGCTGCCACGATGACGGTGACCCTGGCCGACCCGCCGATCGTGGGGCGGCCGACGCGCGACGGCGGTCAGTCCGACGTCGCCCGACGGATCCTCGAGGCGGCGGCACCCCGGTTCTACCTCGAGGGGATCCGCGCGGTCAGCGCCGACGCCGTCATGGCGGACGTCGGCGTCACCAAGGTGACCTTCTACCGGCACTTCCCGACGAAGGACCACCTGGTCGAGGCCTACCTCGAGACCGTGGCCGCGGCGGAGCGGCAGGCCGTGGCCGGCTGGCGTGCCGCGCACGTGGGCGACGCCGTGGCGGTGCTGGCGGCCTATGCGGACCAGCTCGCGGCGCAGGTGTGCGGGGAGGCGTTCCGCGGGTGCCCGTTCCTCAACGCGGCCGCCGAGTACCCCGACGTGACGCACCCGGTCCGCACCGTGGCCGAGCGGCACCGTGAGTGGTTGCGGGACGTGGCCGAGGAGCTGGTCGCCGACCTGGCTGTCGCCGAGCCCCGGTCGGTCGCGGTGCAGCTCGTGATGCTCCGGGACGGCGCCATGGCCGCCGGCTCGGGGGTCGATCCGGCGGAGGTCGGCCGGGCGCTGCGCCGCGCGGGCCGGGCGGTCCTGGGCCGCTGACGACGAAGGGCCCGACCGTGATGGTCGGGCCCTCCGCGGTCACCGGTCAGCTCAGGGGACCGGCCACTCCAGCACCGTGCTCGGACCCGCGAAGGTCGGCGTCACGGGGTCGCCCGTGTCGTTGACCACGTGGTCGATGGTGCCCGCCGCGTTCAGCGAGACCGTGAGCACGTTGTGCAGCTTCACGCCCGGCGTGACCGGCACCTCGTACGCCCGGCTGAGGTGCAGGGTCGGGTTGACGTTGGTGTAGATGTACGCGCCCATGCCCCAGCCCTCGTGCACCTTGACCTTGTCGCCCACCTTGTAGGCGGCCCACCCGTTCACGCCGTCGTGCTGCCAGGACTCCTGGTTCGGCGGGTCGTACGGCAGCTCGTTCTGGAACATGATCGTCCTGCCGCGCTCGCCGTTCCAGATGACGTTGTACTTCTGGTAGTGCTCGGCGAAGAGGCCCGTCGCAGTGACGTCGTTGCCGTTGACCAGCACACCGGTCTCGGCGGTGTTGAGGTCCCAGCCGACGCCGGTGCCGTGGTCGGCCCGCCACGCCCACGTGTGGTCGATGATCGTCTGGTTGGTGTTCACCACCAGGCTCTGTGTGGCCTTGCCGACGTCCTCGCCGCCGATGCGGAAGAACACGTCCTGCACGGCCGTCGGGTTGCTCGCGCTGCTCAGGACCGGCTTCTTGCGCTTGCCGTCGAGCGCCGAGATCTTGGTGCCCAGCTGGAGCAGCGCCGGGGAGTTCGTGGTGCCGGCGTCGAACATGATCCCGGCGATGTCGATGCCGGGGACGTCGAGCGTCTGCATGGCCACCACGCCGTTGTCCGGGATGATCGTCGCCAGCCCGAGGCCGAGCACGACCTGGTTGGGCCAGATCACGTTGAGCGTGCGGTTCACGTGGTAGACGCCCGGGGTGAACAGCACGTTCTTGCCCAGCGCCAGCGCGGTGTTGATCTTCGACGCCTTGTCACCGGGCTTGGCGACGAAGAACTTGCTCAGCGGCAGGGACTTGCCCGGCGTGCTGCCCGCGGCCCACGTGGCACCCGCGGAGTTCGTCTGCGCCGACGGGACGAAGACCTGGTACTTCCCGGCGTCATCGAGGTACAGGTACGGCTTCTCCTTGGAGGCCGGGGTGGTGTCGAGCGTCGTGTACTTGGGCTCGCCGACCACCGGGCTGAAGTCCGTGGCGGGGGCACCCTGGACGCCGGCGAACACCTGGTTCCAGACGCTGTTGCTCCAGCCGGCCACCGAGCCGTTGCGCACCAGGAACTGCTGCTGGCTGCCGCTGACCACGAAGGGCAGCGTCGAGTCGGCGATGAAGCCACCCGAGGCGTACTGCGGTCCGGCCGTGCAGTAGTCCATGAGGCTGACGTTGGCACCCGTGACGTTCACGCGGCGCATCGGGGCGGCCTGCGAGACGGCCCAGAAGTTGGCGGAGCTGCGGCAGCCGTCGGCGTCGCCCGCCGCGTACTGGATGGTGAGGTTGGACAGCGAGCGCCAGAAGTTCACCAGCGCGATGCAGTTGGGGTCCGCACCCTCGGGCACGGGCAGGCACTGGTTGTAGACCTCGATGGCGCCGTTGATGACCACGTCGCCCGGGTCCTGACCCAGACCGGCCACCTCGGTGAAGTAGCCGACCTCGAACCGCAGCGGCTGCTCGGGCGTGCCGTACGTGCCGGGCTTGAACAGCAGCGCGTAGCGCCCCTGGCCGAAGTGCGCCGGGACCTGCTGCGTCGCGATGGCGTCGACGGTCGCCTGGATCTCCTCGATCGGCTGGCTGGGGTCGAAGACGATGGTGTTCGGGCCCAGGTCGACGGGCGGCGCCGCCTGGGCGGGAGCCGCGATCAGGGGGACCATGGCGACGGCGAGCGCGGTGGCGAGCACCGTCGCCGTCCGCCTGCGCCCGGGACGCGAGGGGCTCTGCCTACGAAGGAGCATGAGGGACCTTTCTCCGCACAGGGGACGTCGCAATGACGGGTCCCCCGCACGCGGGGAAGGCACCGCCGTTGGCGCCGGTGACCGGACATTCGTCGCCGGTCAGGACGAAACGTACCGGGTTAGTGGCACGTGTCAACTCTTACTGGTCAGTAAGTGTTTTCCGTCGTGGGGGAGTCACCCGCGCGGCGTACTCGTCCCCGCGAGGCGGGTGATCCAGGCCGGCGTCGACCGCCCCCGGCCGCGGTCTGTGATCACCCGGAGCCGCGCCGCCGCCACCTCGGAGCGCGCGACCGTGACGGCCGGACGTGCCGACGACGGCCGCACGGGAGCCTCGTCCTGCGGGACGAAGTCGGCGTCCTCGACCGGCCCGCGCTCGCGCACCTCCTCCAGCACGTCGAGCGACAGACCGGAGAGGAACGCGTCGTCGTCCGGGGTGGCCAGCGGCGACGACGCCAGCAGCGCGAGCGCGTCGAACCCGACCGTCCGCCTGCCCTCGTCCGGGGAGAACGACAGGTCCACCGCCCACTGCACGCGCGCCCACCACTGCGACCGGGCGTCCGCTGCGGTGCGCTGCCGCACGGTCAGGATCCCGACGATCAGCGCACCGATCGCACCGAGGGCCGCCGCGAGCGGGCCGAGCGTCGCGACGACCTCGTACCAAGCCTCGTCCGTCGTGGCGGCCGCCAGGCCCGTGGTCACCAGGGTCATCACACCTCTTCCGTCGACGCCGGTCGCGAGCGTATCGAGAGCGACCGCTCGACGTGCGCCGGGAGCGGGTCGATAGTGGCCGGATGACCGGCTCCGGAACGAAGGACGACCCCTGGCGGCTCACCACCGCGCCCGGGTCGTCGGCGTACACGATGTACCGCGACGAGTCCGCCGAGCCGCCCGCACTCGTCTGCCAGGTCGGCTCGACGACGTTGCGCTACCACCTGAGCGCCGTCGAGGACCTGCACGCGTGGCTGCTCGCGCAGGGCGACGCGGTCCCGCTGGGCGCCGCGGACGAGAGCAAGCCGGCCGCACCCGGGACCGTCGAGGCGTGGGGCCGCGACGAGACCAACCCCGTGGGCGGCTGGTACGGGCTGCGCAAGGGCTACCGCGGCCGGTTCGGCATGTACCTGCCGCCGCTGCTCGAGGAGCTCGGCCTGGCGGAGCTGACCCACGACGCCCGCAACAACACGGTCCGCGCGCGCTGAGGGGCCGCTGAGAGGCACAGGCACTCATCCTCGGCTCGCCCTAGCGTGGCCCGCATGACGATCGCCACCGCGTGGGGCGTGACCGCGGCCGAGCAGGACCGCACCTACCCGTGCGACGCCCTGGTGCCAGAACCCGCGCGGCGGCTGTTCCGCGGGGTGGACGTCGCGGCGCCCCCGGACGTGGTGTTCCGGTGGGTGTGCCAGTTCCGCGTCGCGCCCTACAGCTACGACTGGATCGACAACGCCGGCCGCCGCAGCCCGCGCGTCCCGGTGCCCTGGACGTGGGACCTGGAGGTCGGTCAGACGTTCTCCCGGATCTTCGCGCTCGTCTCGTTCGTCCCCGGCGAGCACCTGACCGTGCGGATGAACCCCGACGGCACGCGGTGGTTCGGAGACGTCGCGGTCACCTACGCGGTCGTTCCGGCCGGTCCGGCGCGCAGCCGGCTGGTGGCGGTGCTCCGGACCCCCGAGCCGACCAGCCGGACCGGAGCGGCGGGGGCGTGGCTGCTGGCGTGGGGTGACCTGGTGATGATGCGCAAGCAGCTGCTGACGTTCGCGGCGCTGGCGGAGGCGGATCCTCAGCCGAGCGTGTAGTCGAACCGCATCCGGTGCGTGCCGCGCGCCACGCTAGCCACCGACACCCTCGTACAGCCCGACCAGCTCCGCACCCAGCACCGCGAGCTCGGCCTGGACGGAGACCGGCTCCAGCACCTCGACGGCCGATCCGAACCCGGCCAGGTGCTCGGCCACCGACCGCGCGGTGTGCGACCCGACCTGCAGCCGCACCCGCCCGTCGCCCTCGGTCCCGAGCTCGGTGGCGTGCCGGCCGAACAGGTCCCGCACCACCCGCACCAGGAACGGCGTCGTCAGCACGGTGGCGGTGACGCGCGACCGGCGCTCCTCCACCTCGTCGACCACCGACTCCCAGATCCCCGCCACGTCGAGGTCGTCGGGCCGCGCCGCCGGAGCATCCTGCACGACCAGGCCCGCGATCCGGTCCAGCCGGAACGTGCGGCGGCCCGCGGAGGTGCCGGCCACGAGGTACCAGTGCTCGCCCTTGTCGACGAGCGCCCAGGGGTCGACCGTCCGCGCGGACGGACCGGTCCTGCCGGAGTAGTCCAGCGTCACCTGCCGCCGGCGCACGACCGCTCCCTGCAGCTCCTCGACCCACGGCTGTCGCGCCCGCGCCGACGACCCCCAGCTGGCCGGGTCCACCAGCACCGCGCGGCCGGCCGCCTCAGCGTCGGCCCGGAAGGTGGCGGGCAGCGCGCGGACCAGCTTGCGCAGGGCGGAGGTGGCGTCGGCGGACCGGTCGGTCGAGGAGCCGAGCAGCAGGAACAGCGCCTGCGCCTCGGACGCGGTCAGGCCCGTGAGGTCGGTGCGGGCGCCGCCGACGAGTGACCAGCCACCTCCGCGCCCCGGCTGCGGGTACACCGGGATGCCGGCCGTGGACAGCGCCTCCAGGTCCCGCCGGGCGGTGGCCACCGACACCTCGAGCTCGTGCGCGACCTCCGCGGCGGTCACCCGCCCACGGGCCTGCATGAGCAGGAGGGTGGCCACCAGCCGGTCCGCGCGCATGCCTCCAGGATGACGGGAAAAGTGCTCAGAAGGTGAGCACTTAGCAGAGGAAGGTGGAGACATGACCACAACGAAGAGCACCTTCCGCGGCCTCGCCAACGTTTCCTTCTTCGCCGACGACCTCGCCGCCGCCCGCACCTGGTACACCGAGCTGTTCGGCGTCGAGCCGTACTTCGTCCGTGAGGGCTACATCGAGTTCCGGATCGGCGACCACCTCGACGAGCTCGGCATCATCGACCGCCGGTACGTCCCGGACGGCGGCGGCCCGAGCGGCGCGGTCGTGTCCTGGCACGTCGACGACCTGCTCGGGACGTTCCAGCGCCTGCTCACCCTCGGCGCCACCGAGCACGAGGGCATCCGCGAGCGCGGGGAGGGCTTCACCACCGCCTCCGTCGTCGACCCGTTCGGCAACCTGATCGGCATCATGACCAACCCGCACTGGCTGGAGATCGCCGGCTGACCGTCCACCCGTGAGCAGCCAGACGATCCCGAGGATCTTCTCGGGCAGGCGGATGCTCATGACGTCCACGCCAAGAACCTCAGCGGTCAGCTTCCGCCCGCTTCTTCGCCTGCATGTAGTGCCCCCGCACGCCGGGGTCCAGCCGCTCCAGCGCGTACCGCAGGGTGGTCCGCGGCATCGTCGACGCGTGCGCGTCCAGGTACGCCAGCAGCCGCACCTCGTCCTGCTTGCCGGCCTCGCGCAGCATCCACCCGATCGCCTTGTGCATGAGGTCGTGCCGGTCCGGCTCCAGCAGCGCCGCCAGCGCGAACGTGTGGTCCAGCGACCCCGCACGGATGAGGGGGAACGTCCCGACGACCGCGATCCGCCGCTCCCACAGGAGGTCCGAGGCGGCCAGCCGGTAGAGCACGTCGCTGGACAGCCCCGCCAGCACCGCGCGTCCCAGCACGTCCGGCGCGCTCGCGTCGACCAGGTCCCAGCCGTTCACGCGGTCGGTCCGCCGCAGGTAGAGGTCCAGCATCTGGCGACGACGCTCCGCCGACGTCCGCGCGGCCGCGCACTGCATCGCCATGATCTTGAGCGCCAGCAGCCGGACCTCGTGGCGCTCGTCCTCCAGCAGGCGTTCCAGCTGGTCGACGGGCAGGCCGAGGTGCTGCTTGGCCACCGCCGTCACCTGGGGAACGGTCAGCCCGAGGAACCGGTCGCCCTCGCCGTACTGCCCGGGACCGGTCTGGAAGAACGACGCCATCCCCACCGCCCGCTCGGGGTCGGCCAGGGACACCAGCGTCTCGACGGCATCGGCGGCTGCGCTCACCCGCCGATCGTCCCAGCGGGCGCCGACACCAGGGTCCCGACGACGACGGTGGCCTCGGTGTCCTCGTCGACCACCACGCGCGCCACCAGCCCGGCCGCCGCGAACGCGTCCACCGCGTCCGGCGACTGCTCCTCGCTGGTCTCCACCAGCAGGTGACCCCCCGGCGCCAGCCACCGGGGCGCCACGGCGGCCACCCGCCGCAGCACGTCCAGCCCGTCCGGCCCGCCGTCCAGCGTGACCAGCGGCTCGTGCCAGCGCGCCTCGGGCGGCATCAGCGCGATCGCCTCGGTCGGCACGTACGGCACGTTGGCGACGAGCAGCTGCACCCTGCCCCGCAGCGACGCGGGCAGCGGCTGGTCCAGGTCGCCCTCGAACACCTGCCCGCCGACCGCACCCACGTTCCGCCGTGCGCAGCGGACCGCCGCGGGCTCCACGTCGGCGGCGACCAGCTCCACGGAGCCCAGCACGTGCGCGAGCGCCACGCCCAGTGCCCCGGAGCCGCAGCAGAGGTCGAGCACCACGACCGGGTCGGTGGAGGGCGGGGCCAGCCGCGCCGCCTCCCGCACCACCAGCTCCGTGCGCCGGCGCGGCACGAACACGCCGGGGTCGATCTCGATGCGCAGCCCGCAGAACAGCGCCCACCCGAGGACGACCTCCAGCGGCTCCCCGGCGACCCGACGCCCGACCAGCCCGGCCAGGTCGTCGGACCCCGTCCCGAGCAGCAGTGCGGCCTCGTCCTCCGCGAACACGCAGCCGGCGGCGCGCAGCGTGGTGGTGATCTCGTCGTAGGTCAAGGGCACGGCGGGCAGGCTACTCCCGCGTGATCCGCACGATCACCCGGTTGTCGTCGCCCTTGCGGCCCAGCTTCTCGATCCCCATCATCACGCGGTACTCGAGACCGTACTTCTCGACCATCACGTCGTTGCACCGCTCGCGGGCCGCGTCGTCGTCGAGGATCTCGCCGACGCCGGCCACCGTGGGGGCGTCGTCGTCGACGTTCCCGAACCGGCTGCTCGGCGACATCTCCACCCGGGGGTCCCGGCGCAGGCGCTTGACCTTCCCGCTGCCTCGCGGGGTGGTCACCAGGAGCGCGTCGCCGTCGCGGCCCACCCACACCGTGGTCGGCACCGGCTTCCCGGACTTCCGGAACGTGGTCAGGGAGATGAACCCCTCGTCGGCGAGGGCGTCGAAAGTCGTCATGCGCGATGGTCACCCACGCACGAGGCGGCCGCACCCCGTGGGGCATGCGGCCGCCTCGGAGAGCAGGGTCAGGCGGTGGCGTAGCCGACCGGTGCGGCGGCGTCCGCGCCCCGGTAGGGGTTGGAGTCGTAGCCGAGGATGAACAGGAAGATGATCGGCAGGAAGAACAGGCCCACCGTGAAGCCGGCACCGTGGCCGAACGACGTCGACAGGGCGTTGTAGAGCAGGACCAGGACCACGATGTTCACGATCGGGATGAGGAACAGGACGATCCACCACAGCGGCTTGCCGGCGACCTTGAGCAGGACGATGGTGTTCCAGATCGGGACGAACGCCTGCCAGACGGGCTCGCCCGACTTCTTGAAGACCCCGTACAGCGCGAAGGCGCCGATCAGATAGCCGACCAGGCCGCTGATGTACATGCCGGGACCGACGGCGGCAGTGGTCGTGGTGGCCACCTCGGTGGCGAGAGTTGTGATCATGCGCGGACAGTAGCGACAAAGGTGGTCGGCGCGTGCGCGATTCCGGACACGATCTGATCAGGATCTCCGCTGGACCCGGGGTGCACCGCACTCCTACGGTTGCCCCGAACGCACAACGACGGCCCGGAGGCGTGGGCCCCCTCCGAGAGGCCCGCCCATGACGGTCCAGCAGAAGTCGTCCCTGAGGGCGCAGATCTGGCGCAAGAAGCCGATCACCCCCGCCGCCGTGCGGTCCAGCGAGGGCCTGGAACGGTCGCTGGGCACGTTCACGCTCATGATGTTCGGCGTCGGCGCGACCGTCGGCACCGGCGTCTTCTTCGTCATGCACGAGGCGGTCCCCGACGCGGGACCCGCCGTGATCGTCTCGTTCCTGCTCGCCGGGCTCGCCGCCGGCCTCGCCGCGCTGTCCTACGCCGAGATGGCGTCGGCGGTGCCCGTCTCGGGGTCGACCTACTCCTACGCCTACGCGACGCTCGGCGAGGTGGTCGCGATGGGTGTCGCCGCCTGCCTGCTCCTGGAGTACGGCGTCTCGACCGCCGCGGTGGCGGTCGGCTGGAGCGGCTACGTCAACCAGCTGCTGGACAACCTGTTCGGGTGGCAGATCCCGACGGCGCTGTCGTCGGCACCGTGGGACGTGGACCCCGGGTTCATCAACCTGCCGGCGCTCGTGCTCGTCGCCCTGTGCGCGGTGCTGCTGATCAGGGGCGCCTCGGAGTCCGCCAAGGTGAACGCGGCGATGGTCGTCATCAAGCTGGCGGTCCTGCTCATGTTCGTCGCCATCGCCTTCACCGGCTTCCAGGCGGACAACTTCGCGGACTTCGCCCCCCGCGGCATCACCGGCATCACCGCCGCCGCGGGCACGATCTTCTTCACGTTCATCGGGCTCGACGCCATCTCCACCGCCGGCGACGAGGTCCGCGACCCGCAGAAGACCATGCCCCGCGCCATCCTCGGCGCCCTGGCGATCGTCACCACCATCTACGTCCTGGTCGCGGTCTCCGCGCTGGGCACGCAGCCCTGGCAGGCGTTCGACGACCCGGAGCAGGGTGAGGCGGGGCTGGCCAAGATCCTGCAGGACGTCGTCGGCGCGTCCTGGCCCGGCACGATCCTGTCTGCCGGCGCGATCATCTCGATCTTCTCGGTCACGCTGGTGACGCTGTACGGGCAGACGCGCATCCTCTTCGCGATCGGCCGCGACGGGCTGCTGCCCCGGTCGTTCGCCCGCGTCAACCCCCGCACCCGCACCCCGGTGCACAACACGGTCGTCGTGGCGGTCGTCGTCGGCCTGCTCGCCGCGTTCGTGCCGCTCGACTACCTGTGGGACCTGGTGTCCATCGGGACGCTCATCGCGTTCATCGTCGTCTCGATCGGCGTCATCATCCTGCGCCGCACGCGCCCCGACCTGCCCCGCGGGTTCAAGGTGCCGGGATACCCGGTCACCCCGGTGCTCGCCGTGCTGGCCTGCGTCTACATCCTGTCCGGGCTGCCCTGGTACACGTACGTGTGGTTCCTGCTCTGGCTGAGCGTCGTGCTCGCGTTCTACTTCCTGTGGGGGCGCAAGCACTCGGTGCTCCAGCGGGCGGTCGAGGCCGACATGCTCCAGGACGAGGACCTGCGATGACGATCGTCGTCGGCGCCAACCCGTTCGGGGACCTCCACGGCGCGATCGACCTCGGGGTGACGCTCGCCCACACCCTGCCGGAGGCCACGGGTGCCAACGTCCTGGTGGTGGCGACCGTGATCCCGCCCGGCTGGACGGTGCCGTCGATGGCCCGCGTCGACGGCGAGCTGCAGGACTGGGTCCAGGCGCGGGCCGACGAGGCCGAGGCCGCCGCGCTGGCCTTCCTCGGTGAGCGTGCGCAGGGCCTGACCGTCGAGTTCGTGCGGCTCTCGGAGCGGTCGACGCCCCGGGCGCTCGCCGCGCTCGCCGAGGAGCGGGACGCGACCGCGTTGGTGCTCGGCTCGTCGCCCGACGGGCCGCAGGGGCGCGTCGTCGTCGGGTCGACCGCGGACTACCTGCTGCACTCCTCGCCCGTGCCGCTGGCGGTCGCGCCCCGCTCCTACCGGTGCGCGCCGGGCACGCCCGACGTCGCCGCACGCCGGCTGACGTGCTCGTTCAGCGGCTCCAGCCTGGCCGGGTCGGCCGTGCGGTGGGCGGCGCGGCTCACGCGGGAGATCGACGTGCAGCTCCGCGTGGCGTCGTTCGGGGTCCGGTCCGCGACGATGTACCCGCCCGAGATCGGCACCGACATCGAGTCCGAGGTCACCGAGCAGTGGCGCGCGCAGATGGCGGAGGCGCAGTCGGCGCTGCGGTCGTCGATGGGCGACCTGCTGGACGACGACGTCGAGCTGGTCGTCGCGTCCGGGGCCAGCTGGTGGGAGACGCTCAGCTCGGTCGGCTGGCTGCCCAACGAGCTGCTCGTCCTCGGCTCGTCCAGCGCCGGCGCGCTGCGGCGGGTGTTCCTGGGCACCAACGCGACCAAGATCATCCGGCACTCGCCGGTGCCCGTCCTCGTGGTGCCGCGCGACGAGCTCTGAGCAGGTCAGTCGCCCTCGGGCGCGCCCTCGGCCAGGTCCTCGGACTCGTCCGGCTGGTAGACGCAGACCACCAGGTCGTCCGGGCGGACGATGACCGCGAGGGTGTCGGACTTGTCGATGACGTCGCCGTCCAGCTGGCGCGGCTGCGGGCGGTCGCTGGTCACCGTGATCCGCGAGCCGCGCAGCACCTCCATGTTCGGCACCTTCTTGCGCGCCGGCCGCAGCACGCCGAACGCGGTCTGGATCCAGTGGCCGAGGTTGCGGGGGGCCAGCACGGCGACGTCCATCTGGCCGTTGTCCGGCTCGGCGTCGGGCAGCAGGTTGACCCCGCCCTGGAGCCGTCCGACGTTGCCGACGAGCACCGAGCGCGCCCGGCGGCGCAGCACCGGGTAGTCGTCGACCTGGACCTCCACCTTCATCTCGGCGTCGTTGATGTGCTTGAGCGCGGAGAAGACGTAGGCCACCGGTCCGAGGACCGCCTTGAGCTTGGTGTGGGCGTCGTCGACCATCGCCGCGTCCAGCCCCATGCCGGCCATCACGGCGAACGTCTGGCCGTCCACCTCGCCCAGGTCGACCGTGCGACGGCCCCGCTCCAGCGCGAGCTTCACGCCCTCGATGGTGTCCGTGGGCACCCCGAGGTTGGTGGCCAGCAGGTTGCCCGTGCCGCCGGGCAGGATCGCGAGTGCCGCGCCCGTGCCGGCCAGCCCGTCGATGCACGCACGCACCGTGCCGTCACCGCCGGCGACGAACACCACCTCGGCACCGTCCTCGACCGCCTTCTTCGCCTGCCCCGTGCCGGGGTCCTCGGCCGTCGTCTCCAGCCACGCCGGCTCCGGCCAGCCCGCCTCGGCCAGCTGCTCCACGATGCCGGCGCGCAGCTCGTCGAGACCCTCCACGCGGTTGGGGTTGACGATCACCGCCGACCGCAGGGGGCCGTCGTCGTGCCGCTGCTCGGCGGTGGTCTGCTGGGGGGTCGTCACGTCGGCGAGTATGTCCCGCCCGGTGCCGAGCGGCCACTGGTGGCCCAGCGGTCCCTCGGGAGGCGGTACAGGACGCTCCGGCGCAGGGGGTGGCCCTCGACGCGGTTCGGGTTGTCGAAGTCGTCGGCGGGGTCCCGCGTCATGCCGAGCCGGCGCATCACGGCCCGCGAGCGCGCGTTGGGCACCGCGGTGAACGAGACGATCTCCGCCAGGCCGACCTCCTCGAACCCGACGCGGAGCGCCTCGTCCGCAGCCTCCGTCGCGTACCCGTACCCCCACGCCCAGCGCGGCAGCCGCCAGCCGACCTCGACCATCGACGCGTCCCAGGACGGGCGCGCCAGCCCGGTGAACCCGGCGAAGCGGCCCTCGACCTCCAGCGCCCACAGCCCCCAGCCGTGCTCCTGCAGCCACTGCTCGCAGCGGTCCGCCAGCGCGTCGCTCTGGGCCCGCGTGAGGGTGGACGGGAAGTGTTCCATGACCTCGGGGTCGGCGTTCATCGCCGCGAACGGCTCCAGGTCGGCGTCCCGCCAGGGGCGCATGAGAAGGCGAGCGGTCCGCAGCTCGAGCGTCATCCCGGCACCGTACGCTTCCGCGGTGATCACCGACGCGCTGGACTCCTGGACCCCGCGCGACCCGGCGCAGCGCATGCTCCTGGCGGAGTACCGCGCGTTCGTCACCGCCTCGGGGACCGCCGCGGTGGACCGCTCCCTGGCGCCCGAGCACCTCACGGCCAGCTGCTTCGTGCTCACACCCGACCACTCCCGCGTCCTGTTGTGCTTCCACCGCAAGGGGCAGTTCTGGGTGCAGCTGGGCGGCCACCTGGAGCCCGGTGACAGGTCACTGTCCGAGGCGGCCTACCGCGAGGCGCGCGAGGAGGGCGGCATCGCCGACCTGCGCCCGCGGGGGACGCTGCCGGCCGACGTCCACCGGCACGAGCTCTCCGCGAGCTTCGGACGCTGCCGGACGCACTGGGACGTCGGCTTCGTCGCCTACGCCTCCGCGTCGAGCGTCCCCGTGGTGAGCGCCGAGAGCGAGCAGGTGGCGTGGTTCGGCGTCGACGCCCTGCCCGCCGGGACGACCGACGACTTCGCGGTCCGGCTGCGGACCGTGCTGGCAGAGATCGGCTAGGCGTCGACCGGGTCGATGGTGCCCACCTGGACGGTGCCGCCGGTGAGCGTGGCGGACAGGCAGTCGGCGACCCGGCGCACGTCGGTCTCGGTGGCAGCCGGCGCGGACACCACCATCACCGTGCCCTCGCGCGTGACCGGCTCCGTCATCGCCGGGTCGTCGACGCACGTGGCCCAGTCGCCCTGTGGTGCGGAGAGCACGATCGCCCACGGCCCGTCGGCCGGGATGCCGGTCGGACGCGAGCTGAGTCCGGCGAGCGCCGACAGCGCGAGGGCGATCGCCAGCACCAGCGCGGCGACGACCCCGATCTTGCCCCGGATGGCTCTCACCCCCTGATCCTACGATCCGTCATTGCACCAATCGGTTCAGTGTCGTAAGGTGAACCATATGGTTCAGCAAGAAGAGCTCGACCGGGTCTACTCGGCGCTCGCCGACTCGACCCGGCGCGACATCCTCACCCGGCTCGGAGAGGGCCCCGCCAGCATCGGGGAGCTCGCCGAGCCGCACGGCATGACCCTCACGGGGATGACCAAGCACGTCCGGGTCCTCGAGGACGCGGGCCTGGTCCGCACCGAGAAGGTCGGCCGGTCCCGGCAGTGCCGCCTCGGCGAGGAACGACTGGACGACGCCATGGCATGGATCTCCTTCTACCAGCGGCTCTGGGAGCGTCGGCTCGACGGTCTCGAGGCCTACTTCACCCTGCAGAAAGGCACGGAGCGATGACCACCACCGACACGCTCGAGCTGCGCATGACGCGCGTCCTGCCCGCCACGCCGGAGCAGGTGTTCGACGCCTACACCGATGCGGAGAAGCAGAAGATCTGGTTCTCGATCCTCGACGAGGAGCCCGGCGTCGTGGAGATCGAGGTCGACCTGCGGGTCGGCGGCCAGCAGACCGCCGTCTGGGGACCGGACCGCGACACGCTCTTCCACGAGACCCAGACGTTCCTGGTCATCGACCGCCCGCGCCGGCTGGTCACCGAGTCGACCGGCGGCGGCCCGGACGGCTCGACCATGTCCACGCACGTCGACATCACCTTCGAGGCCGTCGACGGCGGCACGCTCATGACCATCGTGCAGAGCGGCTTCCCGGCCGTCGAGGTGCGCGACTTCTTCTCGCAGGAGGTCTGGGTGGGGGCGCTCGCCCGCATCGAGGCGTACCTGGTGCGTCAGTGACGAGCGCTGTCGCACCCGTCCGCACGCGACCGGCCGCGGTCGTCGTGGTCGGCGCCGTCCTGGTGGCCGTCGTGGTGAACCTGGCGATCTACGCGATCGGCCGCGCAGCGGGCGCGGGCTTCGGCTTCACCGCCGCGGGCGGGTCGCCGTCGACGGTCGACGCCGTCACCGTCGCGGGGTTCACCGCGGTGCCCCTGCTCGTCGGGCTCACCGCGGCCGCGCTGCTGCGGCGCTGGTCGTGGGCGATCCCTGCCGCGCTCGTCGTCGCGCCGGTGCTCGCCGTCGCGACGATCTTCCTCATGACGATCCCGGCCGACCTCGACACCGCCAGCACCGTCACGCTCGCGTGCTGCCACCTGGCCCTGGTGCCGGTCTCGGTGCTCGCCCTCCGCGCGCTGCGGAACTGACGTCGCCCCACCGCGGGGCGGGCACCAGGCTGGCTGGATGGTCGGCCTGGTGCCCGTCCCGGCGGACCGCGTGGTGATCCTGTTCGGCGCGCGTGCGAGCATGCGTCGGTGACCGGGACCACGCAGAGCACCTGGCACCCGGGGACGGTGCGCGAGGCCGGCGGCGGACTGGGCGCCCTCACGCTGGCGACGTTCGTCGCGATCACGACCGAGCTGGTGCCCGTCGGGCTGCTGCCGCAGATCAGCTCCGACCTCGACGTGACCGAGTCCGTCGCCGGCCTGCTGGTCACCGTGTACGCGTTCATGGTGGCAGCCCTCGCGATCCCGCTGACCCTGGGCACACGTCGCCTTCCGCGCAAGGGCCTGCTCCTGTGCACCCTGGTCGCCTACACGCTCAGCAACGCGCTCGTCGGGCTCGCGCCCTCGTTCGAGCTGGTCGCCGCCGGGCGGGCGGTCGGCGGCATCGCGCACGCCCTCTTCTTCTCGCTGAGCATCGGGTACGCGTCACGGCTCGTCCTGCCGCGGGTGACCGGTCGGGCGCTCGCGCTGGTCACTGCCGGGGCGTCCGCAGGGCTCGTGCTCGGCGTCCCGCTGTCGACCGCCCTGGGCATCGCCGTGGGCTGGCGCAACGGGTTCCTCGTCCTCGCCGCGGTGTGCGCGCTCGCGACCCTGCTGGTAGCCCTGCTGCTTCCACCGGTCTCTGCCGCCGACGACACCCGCCATCCCGAGCACACCCGCACCGACCGGCGGACCAGGCTCGTGGCGGTGTCGGCGGCGAACACGCTCACCTACCTCGGGCAGTACACGGTCTACACGTACGTCTCAGTGATCCTGCTGGCCACCGGGCTGAGCGAGACGGCAGTCGGTCCGGTGCTCCTCGGGCTCGGTGCCGTGGGACTGGTCGGCACTGCGTACGCTGCGCTGTCGCTCGACCGGAACCCCCGGCGCGGAACCCTGGTCGTGCACACCGTCATGGCGCTCGCGCTGCTGGCTCTCGGGCTCGTGTTCCCGTCGCGCGTCGCGGTCCTGGTCGCGGCCGCCGTGTGGTCCGGCGCGTTCGGCGCGATGGCGTCCGTGTTCCAGGCCGCCGCCATCCGCTCGCGCGGCGGCTCGCCCGACGTCATCGGCGCCCTGGTGAACGCGACCGCGAACGTCGGGATCGGTGGCGGTGCCGCACTCGGCGCGCTGGTCCTCGTCGGACCAGGTCTGGGCGCCCTGCCCTACGCCGGTGCGGGCCTGGTGGCGGTGAGCCTGGTGGTGATCGCGGTGTCGCGTCGCGCCTTCCCGCCGGGGATCGAGGACCCCGCGTAGCCGACGCGGTCGGGCGTCCTCCGGTCGCGACGACTCACGGCGTGAACAGGTAGCCGGTCGTGCTGCGGTCCTGCATCCCGCCCCACGCGAAGACCGAGTCGGGCGACGCCGCCAGCGACGGCGAGTCGTCACCCGACCACGGCGCGTCCGGCACGGGCGTCGTCGTTCCGGTGACCGGATCGAGCAGCACGTCGCCGACCCTGACGAGGTCGCCGACCACCAGCCGTGGCCACGACGACCTGCCCGGCACGTCGGGTAGGTCGCTCCACGCACCGGACGCCGGGTCGTAGATCCCTCCGTACGGGTAGGTGCGGCCCCAGTTGCCGATCTCGCCACCGTCCGCGCCACCCACGTCCGGGAACACCAGCCGCCCGGCCGCCGCGACCGGGTCGGAGCCGATGACCTCTCCGCCCGCCAGCACCGTCCAGGCGGACAGCGTGGGGTCGAGCTCGGCCAGCCGGACCAGGGACGGCTCGTGCGCTCCGGGGCTGGGTACCAGATCGTGCGCCGAGAGGACGATCTGGTCGTCGACGACCGTGATCGACCGGTCGAAGCTCGGTCCCAGCGGATCGTCGGGGAGTCGGTGCCAGGTGGTGGTGGCGGGGTCGAACCACGCATCGGTCGTCAGGGCGTGCTCGTCGGAGCCGGGCACCGCCAGCAGCACCCCGCCGACCGGCACCAGCCGACCGGTGCCGTCCGGGGGCATCGGCAACGTGGTCCAGAGGTCCGCGGGCCGGTCGTACGCGAGGAACGCCGACGAAGCGCCCTGAACCTCGTTGTCCATCAGCAGGTAGAGCACCTCGCCCACCACGGCCACGCTTGGCCACGCGACCGGCACCGGCGCCTCGGCGATGGGCTCCCATGCACCCGTCGCCGGGTCGAACGTCGCACCGTCCCGGAGCAGCTGGCCGGTCGGCGCCGCGCAGTCCGCGTGAGGCGGGCAGGGCGGCCCGTCGTCGCCACCGACGACCACGAAGCGGTCGCCCACCCAGGACACCGACGCGTCCTGCCGCGCGGACAGAGGGCTGCCGGCCACCGGCTGCCAGCCCTCACCGGGAGCGCCCCGCGACTCTCGCGCCGGGCCGCACGCCGCGAGCATCGAGACGACAGCCAGGACGGACGCTCCCGCACCGAGTCGCATCCGATGACCTCCGTCCGTCACCTCGCTTGTGTCGCGGCGACCCCGACCCTTGCAGGCGGTCACGGACCCGCTCCTGGGGAGGAGCGGGCGACGCTCCGCGGCGGCGGCGGGTCGACGTGCTCGGGCGACAGCGCATCGACGTGCTCAGGCGGCGCGTTGCGGACGCGCCCGTCGGAGGTCCAGAACGTGTACCGGGCGGGACCGGGGTCGAACGGTCTCCCCCGGGCGCGCTCTCGCCGCGCGTATCCCGGTGGCTTGACGTGCCGCTCGATCGTCAGGTCGAGGCTGTGCACGACGCCGTGGTGGTAGCGGCAGAGCAGGACTCCGTTGTCGAGCGACGTCTCGCCGCGGTCCCGGTCCCACCAGCGTCGGTGGTGTACCTCCGACCACCGCGCCCCGGACTGGCATCCGTTCCAGGCGCACTGCCGGTCCCGGGCGATCACCGCGCGACGGTGCACGCCGGAGTAGGTGCGCTGGGTTCGACCGAGGTCCACCGGCACCCCCTCGGCGGTCATCACGATGCGGGTGACGTCGCAGTCGCACAGCGCCTGAGCCAGCACCGACATGGGCACCGGCGTGCCGTCCTCGAGCGTCGCGGGCTCGACCGGAGTCCACCCCAGCGCCTGCGCGATCGGCAAGGCGTCCGGCGCCGCTGCGGCCTCTCGTGTGCGGTAGTGGCGGCGCAGCTCGGCGAACGTCTCGGCGGGCACTATCAGCGACACGTGCGCGCGAGCGGAGGCGCCGGCCGCGACGTCGTCGGCGTCGTCGAGGACGGGGATCGTCGGCTCACTGTGCCCGGCGGATCCCTCCGCACCACCCACCCGACCCCGAGCGCCCAGCGCGCGCCGCGTCCGCGGTGGCAGTCCGGCGCACGCGCGGTCGACCACCAGCAGCAGAGCGTCCGCGGCGGCCTGGCCGGGGGAGCGGTTCTCGTCGGAATCTGTCCCGTCGAGTCCAGCGCCGTCTGGAGTGCCTCCGCCGAGACGCGGTCCAGGAATCCCTTCAGGTAGGTGCCGCGGCTCTGGTGGGAGAGCGTGAGGAACCGTTCGCGGCGGGCGTCCTGGTGGGCGGCCTCGAGCGCGGCGGGATCCTTGGCGGCGACGAACCGGGCCAGGGTCTTCCCGAAGTCCGGCTCCGACTGTCCCGCAGCCATGCGCACGACGGTCGCCTGCACGTCCGCCGACCTCAGCACCGACGCGACCTGCGGGGACGCCGTGGCGGCCACCCGCGCGAGCGTGTCCAGGTGCCCGAGGGGCATGCGCCCGTCAGCGACGGCGTCCGCGACGGCAGGCATCGACACCAGGGCGTCGGCCTGCTGCACCTGCCGGGTCGCCTCCCTGGACGACGACCGTGACAGCCGGGCGCGCGCCGCCTCGAACGAGCGGTCGCCGGGCCGCTGTGAGGTGCCGGCGTCGCGCTCGGCAACCAGGAGGTGCGCGCGAGCACGAGCCAGTGACGCGAGGACCAGGTCGAGGGAGATCAGCGCGGTGCTGCGCTCCGGCCCTGACCACGCCCCGGCCGCGGTGGCGTCCGCCACCAGAGCGGCCGCGTCCGCGCGCAGCCGCTCCAGCCGGGAGTCCATCGCCGTCTCGAACATGTGTACGAATCTACCCGAAACGGACCGGCGAGACAGTCGCTGACCTGCACAAACATGGCCACAGGGTGTGCGCGGCGAGCCGCCCACAGCCCGCCGGGGTCAGTCCTGGACGCGCTCCGGCGCGGGATCGAGGGTCGACGTCGGAGACGGCGCACCGTCGCGATCTGCGGAGAGGGGCGAGTCGGCGTCGCGAGTGGTGGTCGGAGGTGCGAGGCGCGCAGCTGAAGAGGTCGGCGAGGTGGCAGCGTCGAGCGCCGAGGAGTCCTCAGCTGCAAGCGCGCCCTCCACACCCAGCCCTGGCGAGCGGGCAGCCTTCTTCGGCAGGTCCTCCCCCGACAGCCACGCGTACCAGGCCGTCTCCGCCCCGCCCCGCAGCAGCACCGCCCGGGTCAGCAGGGTCAGCGGCACGGCGAGGATCGCACCGAGCGGGCCGATGACGAACGTCCAGAAGATGACGGACACGAAGCTGAGCGTGAGCGTGATGTTCACGGCGTCGGACACGAACTTCGGCTGCACCAGCACCTGCAGCACGACGTTGACCACCGCGTAGACCCCCACCACCGCGAGCGCCAGCGGCCAGCCGCCCACCACGAGCGCGAGCAGCGCGGGCGGGACGACACCGATGACGAACCCGATGTTCGGGATGAAGTTGGTGACGAACGCGAGGATCGCCCACACGGCCGGGGCGGGCACACCGAGCGCCCACAGGGCCAGCCCGTCGACGATCGCGACCACCGCACCGAACGTCGCGCTCACCACGAAGTAGCGCCGGACCCCGATGTTGAACGTGGTCCCCCGGCTGAGCACGTCGCCGTGGGTGGCCCCGAACTGGTCGTCGGCGTCGTCGTACCGGGCGGCGTCGACGGACATGAAGATCACGTAGGTGACCACGACGAACAGCGTGGTGGCGACGCCGACCACGGTCCCGCCGAGGCTCGTCGCGACGCTCAGCAGCTGCGACGGCTGGAGGGCGTCGCGCGCAGAGTCGACCGCGGTCTGGTCGAGCCCGAGGGTGCCCAGCCACGTGGCGAGGTCGGACGCGCCCGCCTGGAGCTCGGGCAGGTAGTCCTGGACCAGGCCGACGAACTGGATGCCGGCGAACGTGAGCATCGCGACCAGGGCGAGCAGGATCAGGTACACGACGACGACCACGACGGTCGTCGCGGCGGAGCGCGGCCAGCCGCGGCGCTCAAGCGGGTGCCGCACGGGGTGCACGATGATGACGAGCACCGCCGCCAGGAACAGGGGCGCGAGCACCTCTCGGGCGGCATGCATGCCGGCGAGCACCACGACGGCGGCCGAGAGGAACAGGAGCGTGCGGGTCGAGGGCGCGAGGCCCTGCGGCGGTGCCATGCGCGCAAGATAGCGCGGTGTCAGCCCGCGACCCGCCACTCGCGCGGTGTCACGCCGAACGCGTCCGCGAACGCCCGGCGAACCGCCGCGCTGGCGACCCTCGGCGAGCCGTCCGGGCCGCCCGCGTGGAAGACGCTCCCGTCCTGGAACCTGGTCGCGTCCTCGGACCGGGTCATCCCCCCGGCCGCCGAGCGGGCGATGGACCTGCGCGCCGGGTCCACCACGGTGGGGATCGACTGCTCGCACGTCGCGATGATCAGCCACCCCGACGAGGTCACCGCCCTCATCCAGCAGGCGATCGCCGCGGTCGGCTGACGGGCCGGACCAGGGGAGCAGGGAACCGGGGTACCACCGGCTGACCGGTCAACCAGCCGGTCAGCCGGTCGGCCTCGGCCTCGAGGGCGGCCCGGGCGTCGGCACCCACCTCCTCCAGCAGGACCACCTCGACGACGCCCGCCGTGGCCGCCCAGCCGCCGACGATCCGCCCGTCCACCCACGCCGTCGCACCCCCGTTGCCGACGGAGTCGAACAGCTGCGCGCGGTGCGGGCCGAGGTACCAGTCGCGCTCGAACCAGCCCATCGTCGTGGGGTCCAGCCCAGGCAGCAGCGCGACCCACGGCTCCACCGGTCCGACAGGTTCGACGTCGTCGGGCAGGACCCATCCGGACCGTGCGCCGTCCAGCGACACCTCCACCGCGCCGACGTCGTGCAGCGCCTGCCGCACCGCACCCAGGGTCGAGCCGAGCCACCACTTCACGTCGAGCGTCGTCCCGGGTCCGAACCGGCGCAGCCACCGCCGCACCAGCTGCGCGCGGGCGACGTCCTCCGGCACGGGCGCGATCGGGTCGCCGAGCCAGTCGGAGGCGAGCGCCCACGTCGGCCGCGAGCTGGTCCACGACCCGAGGTTCCCCGCGCGCACCACGGTCCCGCTTGCCTGCAGGCACGTCATCACGCGCGAGACCACCGCGAACGAGCCCGCCCAGGACTTCCCGTGGCCGTACGCGATCGACCCCTCCAGCGCGGGCACCCGGTCGCGCAGCTGGGCGGCGGTGAGCGGGCCCTCGGCCAGCCCGGCGACGGCAGCCGCGCAGACCTCGTCGAACCACCGCTCGGCGTCGTCAGCGAGCCCCGCCTCCCGGACCTCCTTCTCCAGCCGTCGACGCTCGACGCCCGCGACCCGGTTGCTCGACGCCGCCTGCGCCACCGGCAGCAGTTCACGCGTCACCGCGAACAGGGTCCGCCGCATCGCCAGGTGCTTGACCAGCGTGCGGTCCTCGTACAGCGCGCGGTCCAGGTCGGCGACGGCGAACCCGTCCGTGCGGGCCCACGCCGACAGGTACAGCCCGGCCGGGTCGGTGGCGTGCAGGCAGACCATCGCGTCGGCGGCCGCCTCGACCGACCCCACCCGGGACCCGGGCGCCACGGCGTGCCGACGAGCGAGCCGGGCGCGGCGCTCGGCGTCGTCGAGGTGGATCACCCGCCGATCGTGGCGGGCGCCGTCCGCCGGGCACAACCTAGGCTCGACCGGTGGTCGACGCGACGATGGTCCAACTGCCCGACGGCCGCGCCCTGCGCGCCTACGACGTCCCCGGAGACGACCCCCGCCTGACCGTGTTCTGGCACCACGGCACGCCCAACGTCGGTACCCCGCCGGAGCCTCTCCTGCCCGTGAGCGCGGAGCTCGGCATCCGCTGGGTCTCCTACGACCGGCCCGGCTACGGCGGCTCCACGCCGCACCCCGGGCGGGACGTGGCCTCCGCCGCCGCGGACGTCGCCGCGATCGCCGACGCGCTCGACATCGACCGGTTCGCGGTGCTGGGCCACTCCGGCGGGGCACCGCACGCCCTCGCCTGCGCTGCCCTGCTGCCCGACCGGGTGACGGCAGCGGTGAGCGCGTCGGGCACGGCGCCGTTCGGGGCGGCCGGCCTCGACTGGTTCGCGGGCATCAACCCCACCGGCACGGCCGAGCTCCGGGCAGCGGTGGCCGGTCGCGCCGAGCTCGAGCGCGAGCTGACCGCCGGCGAGTACGACCCGGAGATGTTCACGCCGGCCGACCACGACGCGCTCGCCGGCGTCTGGGGCTGGCTCGGGCGCATCGCGAACGAGGCGCAGCGGGACGGCATCGGCGGCATGGTCGACGACGACCTCGCCTACGTCGCGCCCTGGGGCTTCGACCCCGCGCAGATCGCCGTCCCTGTGCTGGTCCAGCACGGCGACGCCGACCGCGTGGTCCCCGTCGCGCACGGCCGCTGGCTCGCGGAGCGCATCCCCTCGGCCGAGCTGCGGGAGCACGCCGGGGACGGACACGTCTCCGTGCTGCGGACCGCCGTCGACGCGCTGGACTGGCTCCTCGACGTCTGATCTCGAAACTCCACGTCACGGCCGTGTGAATCGCTTCGGCGCCTGGTCAGCGGGCGGCTCAGGCGGTGAGGGTGGACGGACGCCCCCGTCGCCCCGTCAGCGACGCGGTTGCTGGCGGGGGGCGCTCCCGGGGGGTCGATGACGACGTCTTCGAGAAGGAGACCCTATGACTGTCCGAGCACGACCTCGCACGCTGGCCACCGCGCTCCTCGCCGTGGTCCTCGCTCTCGGGGCCGCGATCATCACCTCGCAGCCCGCGTCCGCCCATGGTTCGGTCACCGACCCGCCCACCCGGAACTACGGCTGTTGGGAGCGATGGGGCTCCGACCACCTCAACCCGCAGATGGAGCAGCTCGACCCGATGTGCTGGCAGGCCTGGAAGGCCGACCCCAACGCGATGTGGAACTGGAACGGTCTGTACCGCGAGAACGTCGGCGGCCAGCACCAGGCGGTCATCCCCGACGGCCAGCTCTGCTCGGGCGGCCGCACGTTCTCCCCCCGCTACGACGCGCTGGACAAGCCCGGGCCGTGGGTGGCCAAGGGCGTCCCGACGTCCTTCACCCTCACCCTGACCGACGGCGCCAAGCACGGTGCCGACTACATGCGCATCTATGTCTCGAAGCCGGGCTACGACCCGACGACGAAGGCGCTCGGCTGGGGTGACCTGGACCTGGTCAAGGAGACCGGCCGGTACGGCACCACGGGTCTGTACCAGACGGACGTGAACCTGTCCGGCCGCAGCGGCCGCGCGGTGCTGTTCACCATCTGGCAGGCCAGCCACCTCGACCAGCCGTACTACCTGTGCAGCGACATCAACATCGGCGGCGGCAACACCACCCCCACGCCGACGCCGACGCCGACGGTCACCCCGACCCCGACGCCCACCCCCACGGTGACGCCCACCCCGACGCCGACGCCGACAGCCACCCCGACGCCGACGCCCACCCCGACCGGTGGCACGGGCGCGTGCACCGCGACGGTCAAGGTGGTCAACGCCTGGAACGGCGCCTTCGTCGGTGAGGTCACCATCAAGGCCGGCTCGGCCGCGGTGACCGGCTGGCACGCCACCGTCGGTGGCGCGAGCCTCACCCAGGCCTGGAACGGCTCCCTCTCGGGCGCCAACACCATCACCAGCGCTGCGTGGAACAGCGCCGTCCCGGCAGGCGGCACCGCGACCGCCGGCTTCATCGCCAACGGCAGCGGCACCGGCCTCACGGCCACCTGCGGCACGCACTGACCCAGCCCGACCCGGCGCCCACCTGTCCCTGACCGGGGCGGGTGGGCGCCGCCGTGCGGTCTACTGGGCCCCATGGCATCCGAGCCCGTCGCGACCGCCGAGCGCCACGCCACCTGGAAGGAGCTGTTCTTCGACCTGGTGGTCGTCGCCGGCATCGGCCAGCTGGCACACCTGCTGCACGAGGACACGGGGCCAGGTGCCCTCGGCCTCTACGCCGTCCTCTTCCTGGCGTTCTGGATCTCCTGGGCCGGCTTCGCGGTCTACGGGAACGTCGCCGGGGACGACACGCGCACCGGCGTCCTGATCGCCGCGATGCTCGGCCTCGCGGTGATGGCGGCGTCCGTGGCGGGCGTCCAGGAGTCGCGGGCCAGCGCGTTCGTCGTCGCGTACGTGGCGCTGCGCTGGTTCTCCGGTGCGGTGATCGCGCGCGGGAAGGTGCTGCTCGACTGGCCGCTGGCGCAGTACGGGATCGGGGCCGTGCCGTGGCTGGTCTCCCTGTGGGTGGACGCGCCGCTGACGTACTGGCTCTGGGTGCTCGGCATCGCGCTCGACCTGGTCGTGCTGCTCCTCGCCTCCGCCGCGCGGACGATGCAGGGTGCCGAGGAACGCCTGGACCGCGGGCGCGGCGGCCGGCGCGGCAGTCAGCCCTTCGTGCTCCAGGGCACCCACGCCGACGAGGAGCACCTGGCGGAGCGGCTCGGCCTGTTCGTCATCATCGTGCTGGGCGAGGGCCTCATCCTGATCATCGACGCCGCCGCCGACTCCGAGGTCTGGATCCGGGAGCCGGGTCTCGTCGCGCTGGGCGCGTTCGCGCTCCTGGCGTCGGTGTGGACCGCCGGGCTGCTGCACGGGACCGCGGGCATCCCCCAGCTGCGGCCGCACACGGTCGCGCCGCGCATCGTCATGCTCCTGCACGCGCTGCTCACCGGAGCGCTGGCCGCCCTGGCCGCGTCCCTCGGGGTCGCCGTCGAGCACGCCCATGAACCGCTGCCGGCGGCGTACCGCGCGCTGCTGTGCGGGTCGGTCGCGGCCTACTGCGCGGTCGGGGTGGTGACCGCCCTGCTGGTGGGCGAGCGCGGCCGCTGGATCCTCGTCCGCGGCCTGCCGGGCGTGCTGGTTCCCGTGGCACTCATCGTCGTGGGGCCGGACCTGTCGGTGGGCGCGCTCGTCTGGCTGCTCGTGGCGGTCGTCGTGTGGCTGGCGCTGGAGCGCCCGGCAGACGGACGCCCGCGGCTCACGGCACCGCGACCGGCAGGCCGAACGCCTCGAAGTGGTCGGGGCCGAGGAACGCGGTCAGCTCCGAGACCAGGTCCCCCCGGAACGTGAGGACGTCGATCGACCAGGCGCGGTGCACGTCGTCGTCGCCCACGCGCAGGTAGGAGGCGACCGCGGGCTGGCCGTTCGCGCTCGTCGGGACGTGCCGCCACGAGCCGCAGGTGAACGCGATCCTGGTCGCAAAGTCGGTGACGGCGGACCGTCCTGCGTACCAGTGCGGCAGCGGCGGCATCGACCAGCTGACGTCCTCGGTGAGCAGGGACACCAGCAGGTGCACGTCGCCGCGCTCGAGGGCGGAGGAGTAGGCGGCGACGACCTCCCGGACGCGGGCGTCGGCGGGTGGCTGGTGGTCCCGCGGGGGCACCTTCTCGGCGACGGTGGCCCGCGCGCGCTGGATGGCGCTGTTCACCGAGGCGGTCGTCGTGTCCATCCAGGTGGCGATCTCGGCGGCCGAGAAGCCCAGCACCTCGAGCAGCAGGAGCGCGGCCCGCTGGTTGCCGGGCAGGTGCTGCAGGGCGGCGACGAACGCGAGCTCGACGGACTCCCGCTGCTCGAACCGGGCGTCCGGGTAGGGGCCGAGCCAGGCGATCTCCGTCAGGGGCGCGTCGCCGATCACCGCCTGGTCGCTCGACGGCCCGAGGTCCACGGGCAGGGCACGGCGACCGCGCTGGGAGATCGCGTCGAGGCACGAGTTCGTGGCGATCCGGTAGAGCCACGACCGCAAGGAGCTGCGGCCCTCGAACCCGTCGAGCGCCCGCCACGCGCGCAGCAGCGCGTCCTGCAGGGCGTCGTCGGCGTCGTGCACCGAGCCGAGCATCCGGTAGCAGTGCGCGTGCAGCTCACCACGCAGCGGCGCGACGAGCTCGGTGAAGTCCTGCGCGCGGATCTCGGACACGTCCGTCATGACCGATGATTCTGCTCCCCCGCACAAGTCCTACCGGCATGACCACACTCACCACAGCCACCACCCTCGACGTCCCCGGCGCCCGCCTGCACTACGAGCTCCGCGGCTCCGGCCCGCTCGTCGTGCTCGTCGCCGCCCCGATGGACGCCACGTCGTTCGCGCCGCTGGCCGACCTGCTGGCCACCGACCACACCGTGCTCACCACCGACCCGCGCGGCATCAACCGGAGCACGGTCGACCACCCGGACCGGGACTCGACGCCGGTCGACCGGGCCGCCGACCTGGCCGCCCTGATCCGGCACGTCGACGCCGGCCCTGCCACGGTGCTCGGTTCCAGCGGCGGCGCGGTCAGCCTGCTCGCGCTCGTGGAGCGTGCGCCCGAGCTGGTCACGACGGCGATCGTGCACGAGCCGCCCCTCGACGAGCTGCTCCCCGACCACGCCGACCTGTTCGACCGGACCGAGCAGATGATCACCACCTACCTGACCGGCGACACCCGTGCGGCCTGGTTGCAGTTCATGGCGATCGGCAACCTCGCGATCCCGGACGAGGTGTTCGAGCTGGTCTTCGGCACCCCGCGCGAGGGGCAGGCCGCGGCCGACGAGCACTTCCAGTTCGCGCACATGATCCGGCACACCGTGCGGTTCCGGCCGGACGTCGACGCCCTGCTGGCCGCCCCGACGCGGCTGGTCGTCGGCATCGGCGAGGAGTCCACCGGGCAGCTGTGCGACCGCACGTCCCGCGCGCTGGCCGGGCTGCTCGGCATCGAGCCGACGCTGTTCCCCGGCGACCACATCGGGTATGCCGAGCAGCCGGACGCGTTCGCCGTCCGCCTGCGGGAGACCATGGGCGCATGACTCTCGACGCGACGTTCACCGCGCCCATCCGCAAGGACGGCGCCTTCGCCACCTACCTGGAGCTGGACGGCTCCGCGGAGCTGCTGGGCACGCGCAAGGCGGTCAAGGTCACCGGCACGCTCGACGGCCACCCGTTCGCGACGACGCTCATGCCGTCGGGCACCGGCCCGCACTGGCTGCCGCTGCGCAAGGCGCTGTGCGCGACGATCGGCAAGGACGCGGCGGGTGAGCTGGTGGAGGTGCACCTGCGCGAGCGGCTGTCGTAGCGTCCGGAGGATGACCCCCGTCGTCGGACACCTCACGATCGACAGCGCCGATCCCGCCGCCCTGGCCGCCTGGTGGAGCGAGGTGCTGGGGTGGCAGGAGGTGTGGCGGTCCGACGACGGCGCCGAGGTGGCCATCGGCTCGCCGACCGGCGGCTCGACCAACTGGCTGTTCCATCGGGTGCAGGAGGCGAAGACGGTCAAGAACCGGCTGCACGCCGACCTCCGGCCCCCGGAGGACTTCGCGACCGAGCTCGCGCGCCTGCACGAGCTCGGTGCCGTCCGGGTCGACATCGGCCAGGGTGACGCGCCGTGGGCCGTGCTCGCCGACCCGGAGGGCAACGAGTTCTGCCTCCTGGTGCACACCCCGACCGAGATCGAGCAGTACCTGAACGCCCTGCCTTCCCCGTAGGCGGCTGGCAGAAGACTTCGTCCTGCCCCGCAGGACGAAGTCTTCTGCCTGGTGCCGTCAGCTGCCGGTGATCACGAACTGCGAGCCCGGTTCGCGGACCACGTCGCCCTCCGCGTTGCCGGCGAACGTGACGTTGCTCAGGATCGCGTTGCCGTTCACCCCGCTCATCGCCAGGATGCCCGAGCCGTTGCGCGAGCTGGTGATCCGCACGTTCGTGATCCGGACGTCGGGCATCGCCCCGCCGCCGTTCTTGAACTGGATGCCGTCGTAGGTCGAGTCGTCGATGTCCGTGTCCCGGATGGTGACGCCCGGGATGGGCAGCGTCTGCGGGAACAGGGTGATCGCCCCGAACTCCTGGTCCTCGTTCCAGAACGCGCCGCCGGTCCGGTAGAGACCGTTGTTGGCGATCAGCGTGGTCCCGCCGAACGGCAGGGGGCTGTGGTCGGTCGCCAGCATGATGCCCGGGTAGTTCATGGTGTCGTAGACGAGGTTGTTCTCGATCGACTGGTTGGAGCCGCCGTAGATGGCGATCCCGTTGGCGCGCCACGGCAGCTGGACCGTGTTGTTCACGAAGTGGTTGTCGCGCGCGTTGTCGAGGTTCCGGTCCTTGACGTACGGGTTGGCCCAGATGGCCAGCGCGTCGTCGCCGGTGGTGCGGAACGAGGAGTTGAACACCCGCGAGTTCCGCGTGCCGTTGGAGAAGTTGATCCCGTCGGCGTAGGTGTTCCGGATCCGCATGCCGGTGAACTCCAGGCCGTCGGCGGGTCCCCAGAGCTCGGGGAGGTTGTCGTAGTCGCGGCCCACCCAGGCACCCACGTTGGCGTGCTCGATCCACACGTTGCTGATCCTGGTCCCGGCACCGAACCGGCCGTTGAGGCCGACGCCGCCCTCGTCGTTCCCGTCGCCGCCCCGGATCCGGCCGGAGCCGAAGATGGCGAGGTCGGAGATCTGGGTGTTCCTGTCGATGTCGAACCCGAAGTTCCCCTCGTGCGGGTGGTTGAGGGTGTTGGCGTCCTGCGGCTCGATCAGCGAGTACAGCTGCGAGCGCCACATGCCGGCCCCGCGGATGGTCACGTCGGAGATGCCCACCTGGTTGTACGTCCCCCGGTTCAGGGGGTCGTCGGTGAGAATCTTCTTCTCCTGGCGCCACTGGCCCTCGGGGATCCAGACGCAGCTGATCTGCCCGTTCTGGTCGGCCGTCACCGCCGCCTGGATCGCGGTGGTGTCGTCGACGCCGTCGTTGGGGACCGCCCCGTAGGCCGTGATCGAGGTGCACTCCGCGGGCTTGGGCAGCGCGGGCGCCACCTGCTCGAGGTCGATCAGGTCGACGACGTAGAACGCCGCGGTGTCGCCGGCGTCGCGCTGCAGCCGGAACACCGTGCCTGCCGGGTAGGACTGCGGGAGCAGCGCGTGGGACTCGTCGAACAGCCGTCGGGCGTCGCCGCCCGGGGTGTTGGTGAGGCCCTCGGGCTGGTCGGTGGTCCCGTACAGCCAGCTGTGCCGGCTGCTGAGCGTGACCTTCTGCACGAAGGTCCCGTTGGCGTACAGGCTGATGGTCGCCTCCTGGCCGCCGCCGCCCGCCGCGTCCGGGATCGAGCTCCGGATGACGATCGAGTTGGTGGCGTTGGTGGACGTGAGCTGCACGTACTGGCCCTGGGCGGTGAGGCGCACCGACTTGCGACCCGAGGACTCGGTGCCGAAGTTCGTGTGCCCGAACGTGCGCAGCGCGTCGGCCTCGACCAGCGTGCCGGTGTACGTGCCGGCCTCGGCCTCGTAGGAGGTGTAGGGGACGGCGGCCCCGCGGCCGACGACGATCGACTGCGCGAGCGTATTGTTGGCCTCGTTGGTCTCCGCGACGGCGTTCGTCGCGTCGGCCGTGGCGGTCAGCGTGGCCCCACCGGTGGTGGCGGTCCACGTACCACTCAGAGCGACGGTCGCCGTGGCTCCGGAGGCGAGGGCGCCGGTCGCCCCGTTCAGGGTGGTGGCGCCGACGACGAGCCGCGTGGTGGAGGCGGCGGCCGCGGACGACCCCCGGTTCTTCACGGTGGCGGTGAACGACACCGACGAGCCCACCGCGGGGTTGGCCGGGTTGGAGGCGATGGCGAGCACCTGCAGGTCCGGACCTGGGGCCTCGGTGACGACGAACTTGGTCGGGTTGCTGAACGCGTTGTTGGCGTCGTTCTGCTCGACGACGGTGTTGGCGGGGTCGACGACCGCGCCGATCGTGTAGGAGCCGGCGGGGCGGGTGCCGATCGCCTTGCTCACCGTGGCCGACTGGCCGGCCGCGAGTGCCGGCACAGCCACGGAGTCGACGCGTGCCCCGTCGACCGTGAGGTCCACGGTCGTCGCGGCCGACGCGAGGTTGCCCCCGTTGCGCACGGTTGCGGCAAGCGTGATCGCGGCGGTCTCCACGGGCGCGGCCGGGCTGGCCGTGATCGCGGTGACCGTGAGGTCGGGGTTCGGCGCCGGGATGCCGGTCACCCGGAGCACGGACACCTGTCCGTTGCCGGCACCGGTGTTGGCCGTGAAGACCAGGCGTAGGTCGGTGGCGCTCCCGGTCACGGGGATGGTCACCGTGTTGCCCGACGCCGGCGCGAACGCGTACGCGGCGGACGCCTTGAGCGGGCTCCATGCGCCGGTGCCGACGCGGCCCTCGACGGAGAACGTCTGCGTTCGCGCACCCCACGCGGCGGCGGGCGGCACGCCGACGACCACCCGCTGCAGGGTCGACTGCGAGGCAAGGTTCACCGCGAGCCAACTCGGGTACTGACCGCCCGCGCCCTCCCAGTAGGTGCTCGCGTCGGCGTCGACCGCGTTGCCGGCCACGAACGTGAACTCGGTGGACGACGCCGTCGCCGGCCGGCCGGCCGCGAGGTCGGAGCCGGTGGGCTGCGTCGCGACGACGACACCGGAGGCGGTGTTGTTGGTCTCCACGGACTCGGCGACGGTGTTCGCCGGGTCGACCGTGACGGTCACGGGGTACGTGCCGGCCGGGCGGGTGCCGGCGTTCACGGTGATCGTGGTCTGCGCACCGGCCGCGAGCGCGGGGACCGTGGCCGTGCCGACGGAGGTCCCGCCGAGCGCGACGACAGCCGTGGTGGCCGGCGCGGCGGCGGTCCCGGAGTTCCGGACCGTGGCGCCGACCGAGATGGCCGTCGTCGGCGTGACCGTGATGGGGTCGGTGGTCAGCGCGACCTGGAGGTCCGGGCTCGTCGGCACGGTGGTGCCGGTGCCGAACACCTGCAGCTCTGCCACCTGCGCGTTGGACGAGCCGGTGTTCGCGGTGAACACGAGCCGGACGTCGGTCGCGTCACCGGAGACCGGGACGGTGACCGTGTTGCCGCTCGAGGGGCTGAACGCGTAGGACGCGGACGCCTTCAGGGGGCTCCACGTCCCGCCGACGCGCCCCTCGATCGCGAACGTCTGCGTCCGGTTGCCCCACGCGGGGTCCGGGTTGAGCGTGACGACGACGCCGGTGAGGGCGGACGGGGCCGCGAGCGACACCGTGAGGTTCGACGGGTACGCGCCCGGTGCGCCCTCCCAGTAGGTGCCGGTCGAGCCGTCCACCGCGTTCGTCGCGACGTAGGTCTGCTGCACGGACGACCCGGTGATCGGGCGGCCCTGCGCGAGGTTGGTGCCGGCCGGCGGGTCCACGGGCGGCGTCGACGAGGTGCCGTAGACCTCCACCTCGGACAGCTGCGCGGCGGGCCAACCGGTGTTGGCGCTCACGGAGGCGCGCACGTAGCGGACGCTCGTGTCGGTGACGTCGACGGCGACGATGTTGCCGCCGGTGAACGTGTAGGGCGCCGACGCCTTCAGCGTCGAGAAGCCCGAGCCGTCGGTCGAGCCCTGCAGGGTCACCGTCTCGCTGCGGGCTCCCCAGCCGCCGGGGATCCTCAGGGTCACGTCGGTGACGGTCGCGGCGGCGCCGAGGTCCACCTGGACCCACTGGGGGAAGGCGCTGCTCGACTCCCAGTAGGTGGCCTGGTTCCCGTCGGTGACGTTGCCGGCGACGTAGGACTGGTTGGTGCTGCTGGCGGTCGCGGGCTTGCCCGCGGAGAGCAGCACCGGGGCGGCGGACGCACCCTGTGCCACGAGCGTGACGCCCAGGGGCGCGACCAGCGCGATCGCGGCACCGGCCACGATCGCGCGCTTCAACCGAGTTCTCATGACGTCCTCGTTCTCCCGCGCCGTTGCGGGGTCGACCCCGGGCGCGCGAAGGTGCGCGTGGGGCTGAGCGACGGCGAGATGAGTGCGGTTCATCGCAACCGGTGTGACTGCTGCACGACTTTGTGCAGCGACTTGTCCAGTTCTTGCGGCCGACCCTACGAAGAACTCACACCCCCGTCAAGGAGGACTGCCCGCTAGGTTCGAGGCGACGAGAGGAGCTCCCCATGTCGTTCCAGGCGTACCTGGACACCCTCGAGGACAAGACCGGTCTCACACCACGGCAGCTGGTGGCGATCGCGCACGAGAAGGGGCTCGACGCCCCGGGGGCCAAGGCCGGCGGCGTCGTGACCTGGCTGCAGGAGGACTACGGCGTCGGCCGCGGGCACGCCATGGCCCTGTGGCACGTGATCACCAAGGGCCCGACCATCAGCACCACGCACGTCGGCACGGACGGCGTGCACCGCGACGACAGCGACACGCTCTGGCTGGACGGCAAGTCGACGAAGCGCAGCTGAGATGAACACGACCGACGACTACGTCGCCACGTTCCCCGACGAGGTCCGCCCCATCCTCGCGGAGGTGGCCGCCGCGCTGCGCCGGGCGCTGCCCGGGGCGGAGGAGCGGATCCGGTACGGGATGCCCGCGTTCATGCTGGGCGACCGGTACGCCCTGCACTTCGCCGGATGGAAGCACCACGTCGGCCTCTACCCGGTGGCACCGTTGGAACCCAGGCTCGAGGCGGAGGTCGCCCCGTACCGGTCGCAGAAGGACACGGTGAAGCTCCTGTACCGCGACCCTGTCCCGACCGACCTGGTCGAGCGGATCGCGGTGGCGCTGCGGGACCTGCACGGCTAGCTGCACCGTCGTCGCGCGGCGCAGGCAGGGCGTGGATACGCTCGCGAAGGCGGCGACGCCGCCGCACGGCTGCGACAGAGGGAGTCTCCATGAGCATCAACGACGACGACATCACGAGCGAGCCGGTACCCGCAGGGGAAGGCGTGGCGGACGGCGGCGCGAACCCGGGCGGGCACGACGGCGGCGCGGACGGCTCAGCCGGTTCCGCGGGTTCCGCGGGTGAGGGCGTGGCCGACGGCGGCGCGAACACCGGCGGGCACGACGGC
>NZ_CAURTV010000012.1:0-61451 GCF_963527515.1 uncultured Cellulomonas sp.
CCCCCCCCCCCCCGCGGGGGGTGGGCGCCCCGGGGGGCGGGCCCGGGGCCCCCACGGCGCGGGGGGGCGGCGCCCCCCGGCGCCCCCGCCCCCGCCGGACCGCCCAGGCACCCGCGCCCACGAGCGCCACGGCGAGCCCGCCGAGCACCGACGGCAGCGGCAGCGTGAGCGCGAGCACCACGCAGCCGACCAGCCCCAGCACTGCCACCCACCGCGGCGGGCGGCCCTCGTCGCGGCCCAGCCGCAGGGCGCTGGCGTTGGTCAGGGCGTAGTAGGTGAGCACGCCGAACGACGAGAAGCCGATCGCACCCCGCACGTCCAGGGTCGCGACGAGCGCGACCACGACCGCCGCGACGGCCAGCTCCGCCCGGTACGGCACGCCGTGACGGGGGTGCACGGCTGCGAGGTACGGCGGCAGCTCATGGTCGCGGGCCATCGCGAAGGCCGTCCGTGACACCCCGAGCACCAGCGCCAGCAGGGCCCCGAGCGACGCGACGGCGGCACCGACCTGCACGACCGGGCTGAGCGCGGCCCACGCGCCCGCCTCGACCACCGCGCGCAGGGGCGCGGCGGTCGCGGCCAGGCCGTCGGGCCCGAGGGCGAGCAGCGCGCAGACGCCGACCACGGCGTAGACCACCAGCACGATCCCGAGCGCGAGGGGGACCGCCCGCGGGATCGTGCGCTGCGGGTCGACCACCTCCTCGCCCAGCGTGGCGATCCGCGCGTACCCCGCGAACGCGAAGAACAGCAGCCCCGCGGACTGCAGCACGCCGCCGAGGTCGACGCCTGTCAGGTTGTCCGTCGACGCGGTCCCGCCCGCCACCGACGCGCCGACGACCAGTGCCAGCGTCCCGAGCGTGAGGACGACGATCACTCGCGTGACCAGGGCCGACTTCTGCACGCCGCGGTAGTTCAGCGCCGTGACCGCCACGACCGCGAGGATCCCGACCAGCCGGGCGTGCCCGGGTGCGGCGTAGGACGCGAACGTCAGCGCCATCGCCGCGCAGCTCGCGGTCTTGCCGACGACGAACGACCAGCCCGCCTGGAAGCCCCAGAACTCTCCGAGCCGCCGCCGCGCGTAGACGTAGGTGCCGCCGGACTCCGGGTGCACCGCCGCCAGGCGCGCCGAGGACGTGGCGTTGCAGGACGCCACCACCGCGGCGATCGCCAGTCCGATCAGCAGACCGGAGCCGGCGGCCTGCGCGGCGGGGGCGAAGGCCGCGAACACCCCGGCGCCCAGCATCGCGCCGAGCCCGACGACGACCGCGTCGGTGACCCCCAGCCGACGGACGAGGTCGGTCACGCGCCGACGGGCTCCACGCCCAGCTCGTCCAGGAGCGTGAGGATCCGGGCGCGGATCTCGTCGCGGATCGGGCGGACCGACTCGATGCCCTGCCCGGCCGGGTCCTCGAGCACCCAGTCCTCGTACCGCTTGCCCGGGAAGTACGGGCACGCGTCGCCGCAGCCCATCGTCACCACCACGTCGGACGCCTGGACGGCCTCGGTGGTGAGCACCTTCGGCTGCTCGGCGCGGATGTCGATGCCGACCTCCGCCATCGCGTCGACCGCCACCGGGTTGACCGTGTCCGCGGGCATCGACCCGGCCGAGAGGACCTCCACGGCGCCGCCGGACAGCGCCTTGAGGAAGCCGGCCGCCATCTGGGACCGGCCGGCGTTGTGCACGCAGACGAACAGGACGCTGGGCTGGGTCATGTCACTCCAAGGGTGGTGAGCAGGTGCTGGACACGGGCGTCGATGTCGGCTCGGATGGCGGCGACGCCGTCCGGTGAGGCGAGGGCGGGGTCGCCTACCGCCCAGTCCTCGTAGCGCGTGCCGGGGTAGACCGGGCACACGTCGCCGCAGCCCATGGTCACGACGACGTCGGCGGCGCGGACGGCGTCGTCGGTCAGCGGCTTCGGGAAGCCGGCGGCACCCAGGGCGTCGAGCTCCGGGCGGACGTGGGTGTGGATCGCGGCGGCGGGGGCGGAGCCGGCCGACCTGGCGAGCACCGCGTCGCCCGCGTGGTGCTGGAGCAGGGCCGCCGCCAGCTGCGAGCGACCCGCGTTGGCGACGCAGACGAAGAGCACGCGCGGGACGGTGGTGCCGCCCTCGATGCGGACCAGGTCGTCGAGGCGCTGCCGGGCGAAGCGCTCGGTCAGGGTGCTGGTCCGCGCGCCGGCGCCGGTGCGGGCCAGCGCGGTGGAGGAGTCACGCACGACGTCCCGGACGCGGGCGGCGTCGATCGTCGGATACCGCGGGGCGAGGTCGGCGGCGATGCGGTCGAGCACCCGGTCGAGGTCGGGCACCGCCTCCGCCGCGGGCTCCTCGGCGGCGGCGAACGCCTCCAGCACGGTGCGGACCGCACCCCGGTGCTCGGGGGCGATCCGGTACCAGACCCACGTGCCGCGGCGCTGCGCCGTGACCAGCCCCGCGTCCCGGAGCACCTTGAGGTGGTGGGACACGGTCGGCTGCGAGACCGACGTGAGCTCGCTGACGTCCTCGACGCAGGCCTCGCCGGTGGGGCTGGCGGCGATGAGCGAGAGCGCGCGCAGGCGCAGCGGGTCCGCCAGCGCCTTGAGCGAGCGGGCGACGAGGTCCGCGGACGCGGGGCTCATCGCGATGCTTGGCACGGCCCTATATTGATCGATCTCGATCCACGCGTCAAACGGGCTCGGGCACGTCCTGTTCGTCCGCGTGCGCGACGTGCCGCAGCTGGTGCCAGATCAGCACCACGAAGACCGCGGAGCCGACGAAGGCGAACCAGAACGGCGCCGTCACCCCGTACCGCTGGGCGAGCAGCCCGCCGATGCCCGCACCCACCACCAGCCCGCCGAACACCCCGACCAGGTGGACGCTGCCGACCCGCCCCTGCAGCTCGGTCGGCACCGCCCGCTGGCGGATCGTCACCGACGTGGTGCCCCACACGAACGCGTGCGCCCCGAACACGAAGAAGACGACCAGGGCGAACCACGCGGTCGTCGTCAGGGCCAAGGCCAGGTGCGTGAGGGTCTCGACGATCAGCCCGATCCGCATGAGGTTCGCCAGGCTGACCCGCTGCGTGATCCAGCCGTAGGACACCGTCCCGACGAGCCCACCGACGGCCCCGACCGTGGTGATGAGCCCGAACCCGATCGCTCCCAGCCCCAGCCGCTCGCGCGCATAGAGGACGAGCACCGACCACGCGGCGCCGAACGTCACGTTGAAGATGAGGATGGTGAGCACCAGCGTGCGGACGGCCGCGTGGTGCAGCACCCAGCGGACGCCCTCGGCGATGTCGTGCTGCAGGTGGGTGGTCCGCGGTCCGCTCAGGTGCGGGGGCAGCGAGATCCGCGAGACGAGCACCGCGCCCGCCGCGACCAGCACCGCCTCGGTGGCGAACGGCCACGCCTGCCCGACCGCGAACAGGAACGCCCCCAGCGGCGGGCCGATCAGCTGGTTGACGGTGACGAACCCCGCCTGGATGCGACTGTGGGCCAGTGCCAGGTCGTCGCGCCGGACGAGCATCGGCACCAGGGTGCTCGACGCGTTGTCGGCGAACGTCTCCGCGGTGCCCAGCAGGAACATCGCCACCAGGACGAGCACGATCGGCGCGGTGTCGAGGGCCACGGCGGCGGCCAGGAGCAGCAGGACGACGGTGCGGAGCGAGTCGACCAGGATGACCAGACGCCGGCGGTCCAGCCGGTCGGTCAGCGCACCCGCCCACAGGCCGAACAGCAGCGGTGGCAGCCACTGGAGCAGGGCCGCGAGCGCGACGAGGAACGCGTCCTCGGTGCGCGACGCCACGAGCAGGGGACCCGCCGCGAGGACGATGCCGTCGCCGAGGTTCGAGCTCCACGACGAGGCCAGCAGCCACCGGAACCCGGTGCCCAGCCTGCGCGGGACGACGACGTCGACGATCCGGCTCACAAGGGCGAGACGCTAGTCGCCCCCGCCGTCCGGGTCACCCGCGATTCTCGGTGGCGCCCTGGTACCAGGCGACGAAGGCCTCGCCGGGGTCCCCGACGTGCCGCCGGAACGCGGTCCGGTCCAGCGTGAGCGGCCGTCGGTCCAGCCAGCTCGCCGTGGGCAGCCCGTGCATCCCCTGCGGGACCCGCAGGAAGTCCTGCCGACCGCTGCGGTCCTGCGAGGTGAACCGCGCGACCTGCCACGAGCCGACCGTCGTCGACAGGACCAGCACCGGCCGGTCCTTGCTGCCGGTGCCGTCCTCGAACGGCACCTGGGCGAACCACACCTCGCCGGGCCGTGGCAGCGCCCCGCGGGAACGGGTCGGGTGCTGCGGGGCTCGGCGCGGACGGCGGAGCCAGCCGGTCAGCAGGACGACGGCGACGACGCCGATCGTGACCCAGGGGTGCTCCGCCATCAGGTCCGCGAACTCGCTCACGTGCGCAGCGTAGAGGGCTCAGAGGGACGAGAAGCCGCCGTCGGACGCGATGGTCTGCCCCGTCACCCAGTCCGCCTCGTCGCTGAGCAGCCAGGCGACGAGCCGGGCGGTGTCGGCGGGCGTGCTCCACCGGCGGCCCGGGCTGCGCGCGCTCACGGCGGCTCGTGCGGCGTCGTCCGCGTAGCCCGTGTCGTTGGGGCCGGGGTTCACGCAGTTGACCGTGATGCCACGGGGCATCAGGTGCACCGCGAGGCTCGCGGTCACCTCGTGCAGCGCCGCCTTCGACGCGATGTAGGGGAGCTCGCCCGGCATCGCCCCGCGGTACTGCCCGGAGGTGAACAGGACGACGCGACCTCCGGGCCCGCCCGCGTGCCGCGCCGCGAACGCCTGCACCAGCAGCAGCGCGGCCCGGGTGTTGACCGCGTACGAGAGGTCGATCTCCGTGGCGGTCAGCTGCTCGAGCGACTGTCCCGAGCTGCGCGCGTGGTTGGCGACGACGGCATCCAGCCGGCCGAACGCGGAGTGTGCGGCGTCGACGAGCGCGTGCGGGGCGGCCGGGTCCGCCAGGTCCAGCGACACGTGCTCGACCGTGCCGCCCGCGGACCGCAGCTCGTCGACCAAGGCGTCGGCCCCGCCCTCGTCGGCGCCCCAGGGCTGCTCGGCGTCGTGCGGGGACCAGGAGTGCACGAGCACGGCGGCGCCGTCGGCCACCAGCCGTCGGGCCACTGCGGCGCCGATCGCGATACGCCGGCTCGCACCGGTCACCAGGACGACGCGCCCGTCGAGGGGCAGTGCGGGCACGAGGGACCTCCGGGTCGTGGGTGAGGCCACTGTGGCAGAGGTGGGTGTCAGTCCCACCACACGGTCCAGGCGTCCGGCTCGTCCTCGGTCGGCGCGCGCAGCTCGTCCGGGGAGCCGAGGGCGTCGTCGAGGCCGAGGGCGACGACCCGCTGCCAGGCCGCGGCGACGGCGGCCCGGTCCAGCCCTGCCAGCACCGGGTCGTGCAGGTGGGCCCCCTCGACGGTGAGCCGCTCGTCGTCGCGACCCGGTCCCACCACGTGCCCCGTGAGCAGGACGACCCCCGGGTGAGCGACCGCCGCGCGCAGCGCGGTCCGCAGGGTGGGGCCGGCGCCGGTCCGCACGTCGAGCACGCCGGCGTCGAGGCGGTCCAGGAGGGCGCCTGCGGCGTCGGCGCCCAGGCCGGTGAACGGCAGGAAGTCGAGGTCGGGGCCGACCCACTCGACGTGCGGGACCACCAGAGCGGGCACCCCGGCGTCGAGCGTGAAGCCGACCGGGCCGAACGCACCCACCGTGCGGCCGGCGGCCCGCGCCGCTGCGACGTCCGCCCGCCACCGCGAGGTGACGTCGGCGACCGACGGCGGGAGCACGGCGGCATGCGGCTCGGGGTCGCCGTCCGGGAAGGCGGGCAGGAGCGTCGCGTGCAGCGCGTGCAGGGCGGCGTCGGGGACCGCCGCGGGGTCGTCGCCGAGACTGACCCACGCGCGCCGACCGGGAACGTCCCGAACCTCGGCACCCGCGATCGCGCTCAGCACGTCGAGGCCACCCGCGCGGTCGACGTGATGGTCCGACAGGAGGGTGGCCCAGCCGTACCCCCACAGCCCGGTCGCGTCCTCCTCGGTGCCGACGGCCAGGCCGGTCCGGCGCTGCCAGGCGCTGGCCGGGTCGAAGGCGTCGACGGTGTCCAGGATGGCGTAGCCGGTGTCGCACCCGAGCGAGACCGCGGTCTGGAGCATCCAGTCCGACAGCGGCGCCGCGACCCGGCGCAGGTCCTCGCCCGAGCCGTACATCGCCCACCGCTGGACGGACACCGCCACGCTGGTGGAGCCGACGTCTGCACCCAGCGCAAGGACGTGCTCCGGAAACCGGGCGACGACGTGGGCGACCTCCCGCTGCGGGTGCCCGGGGTGCCCGAGCAGCGAGGTGGATGCGCCCGACAGGGCGATCCATGACGCCGCGCCGGGCCTGTCGTGGACGAACGCCCAGTCGAGACCGGGGCGCATCAGGTCCTGTGCTGTCGCGTCGGGACCGTCCTGGTCGGTCGCCGTGGAGGTCCACCACGTGACGTCGACGCCGATGCAGGCCTGCACCATCGCCACCGCCGAGCGCAGGGCCTCGACCACCCGCTCACGCTCGATCCGTTGCACCACCCGGACGCCGCCGAACAGCGTCTGCGGCACGTCGCCGGCCGCGGGCAGCTGCCAGGGGTTGTCCGAGGTCACGACCGGCGATGCTGCCAGCCGTCGCGCTGCGGCGTCACGGGGTGTCGCCCGATCGCCACGCCGCACCGGCGGCCATCAGGATCGGCACGAGGGCGATCCGGGGCGCCGGGTCGGTGGACAGGCGGGCGTGCGTCTCGACGTCGTACCGGTCGCTGCCGTACCGCAGCTTCGACCGCTCGACCCCCTCGGCGCGGAACCCCGCAGCGGAGGCCACCCGGCACGATGCGGGGTTGTTCACCCGGTGGCCCAGCTCCAGCCGGAACAGGCCCAGGTCGTCGAAGCCGTGCGCGGCCACCGTGGCCAGGGACCGCGACGCCAGCCCGCGACCGCGCCGGCTGGCGGTGACCCAGTACGACGCCCACGCCGAGTCGTGCCGGCGCTCGACGTGGCTCAGGGCGGCGTGCCCCACCGCCACGCCGTCCACCCGGATGGCGAACGCGACCGTGGCGTCGTCGTCGGTGAGGTAGCGCTCGATGTACCGCAGGGCCACGGGGGCCTGGCCGAGGGCCCGGTCCCCGAGCTGGACGGCGAGGTCAGGGCTCTCCCGCACCGCGGCGGCGAGCGCGTCGGCGTCGGAGGTCGACCACGGGCTGAGGGACACGTTCACGCAGGGGATCGTGGCACGGATGCCGGGTCGAGGAGAGCGTCGAACGGCGCGGTCGGCACCACGCCGGCCACGGCACACGCGAGATCGTCGTCGAGCGTGACGAGGTAGTCGGCCTGCAGCCGGGTCAGCGCCACGTACTCGGCGGCGTACGTGGACTCCCAGCCGAGCTCGTCGGCGACCGTCCAGGCGACCTTGCGCAGGACGCCGTCGCCGAGCAGCCGGATCCGCAGCCTGCCGAGCCGGTCCAGGCGCGACCGCGCCTCCGCGGCGTCGAGCTGTCCCCGGTGCACCGCCGCGTGCATCGCGGAGAGCGCCTGCGAGCGCAGGAGCGTGGGCGCGAGGAGCTCGTGCTCGTCGGGCACCGGAGCGCCGGTCGCGGCCAGCCGGAGCGCCGCGGCGGCGTCGACGACGAATCGGGTCATGGCGCCATCGTCGCAAAGGGGTCCGACACGCGCCGGGCGGTCGGCCGTGCTCTGATCGACCCATGACCAGCACCGTCGTCATGCGCGCCCTGAGCGGGCTGCACCGCGCCCTGCTGACGGTGAGCCGCGGGCGGTTCGGCGGGGTGCTCGTCGGGCTCCCGTCGCTCGAGCTGGTCACGGTCGGGCGGCGCTCGGGCAGGCCCCGCTCGTCGATGCTCACGGCGCCGGTCACGCTGGGCGACACCCTCGTGGTCGTGGCGTCGGCCGGGGGCAACGACGCGCACCCGTCCTGGTTCCTCAACCTGCGCGAGCACCCGCAGGTCCGGGTCGCGGTCGCGGGCGGTCCGCGCCGGCCGATGAGGGCGCGGGTGGCGACGCCCGAGGAGCACGAGCGGCTCTGGCCGCAGATCGTCGAGGCGCTGCCCAACTACGCCCGCTACCAGGAGCGCACGTCGCGCGTCATCCCCGTCGTCCTCCTCGAGCCCGTCAGAGGCCCCCGCTAGGGTCGCGCCCATGATCCGGACGCTGGCGGTCGAGGGGTACCGCAGCCTGCGCTCGCTGACCCTCGGGCTGGCCAACCTCACCGTGGTCACGGGCGCCAACGGCAGCGGCAAGACGAGCGTGTACCGGGCGCTGCGCCTGCTCGCCGAGGTGGCCCGCGACGGCGCCGTCTCCTCGTTGGCGCGCGAGGGCGGCATGCGGTCCGCCGTGCACGCCGGCCGCCGCGGCGACGGACCCGTCGCTGTCCGCCTCGGCATCGCCACGGAGGAGCTGTCCTACGCGATCGACCTCGGCCTGCCGCAGCTGGGTCCGTTCGAGCTCGACCCCGAGATCAAGTCCGAGGTGGTCTGGGCGGGCCCGGTGCTGCGCCCGTCGACGGTGCTGACCGAGCGCACCGGGTCGCGGGTCCGCACGCGGGACGACGCCGGCGACTGGGCGACGGTCCCCCTGACCGTCCACGCGCACGAGTCGGTGATGGCGCTCCTGGCCGACCCCGCGGCGACGCCCGACCTGTTCGCCCTGCGCGAGCAGGCCCGCCGCTGGCGCTTCTACGACCACCTGCGCACCGACGCCGACTCCGCCGCCCGCCGGCCGGGCGTCGCGACGTACACCCCGGTGCTGTCCCCGGGCGGCGACGACCTCGCCGCCGCACTGCTCACCATCGAGCTCGCCGGGGACGCGGACGCGCTGCAGGCGTCGGTCGACGTGGCGTTCCCCGGCTCGCGCGTGGTCACGGAGGACGACGACGGGGTCTGCCGGGTCGCCATGACGCAGCCCGGCCTGCGCCGCCCGCTGTCCGCGGCGGAGCTCTCGGACGGCACGCTGACGTTTCTCCAGCTCGTCGCGGCCGCCCACGCCCTGCGGCCGCCCGACCTGCTGGTCCTCAACGAGCCGGAGTCGAGCCTGCACCCGAGCCTGATGCCCGCGGTCGCCGCCCTGGTCGCGTCCGCGGCGGAGCGCTCGCAGGTGCTCGTCGTGACCCACTCCGGGGACCTGGTGCGCGCGCTCCGCGCCGCCGACGCGACGACGGTCGAGCTCACCAAGACCGGCGGCGTCACGTCCGTCGACGGCGTCGGTGTGCTGGACGGCCCGGCCTGGACCTGGCCGAAGCGCTGAGCAGGGTGGCACCCTGGGGGACCGTGAGCGTGACGCGAGCGGAGTACTGGGACGAGCAGGCACCGAGGTACGACCGCACCACCGCGTTCCTGGAGCCCCGGCTGTTCGCGCCGGCCCGGCGCTGGATCGCGGAGCGCGTCACCGGCCGGACGCTGGAGGTCGGCGTCGGCACCGGGGCCACCCTGCCGTACTACGCCGACCGCGTCGCCGATCTCACGCTCACGGACGTGAGCGGCGAGATGCTCCGGGCGGCCTCGGCGCGCGCCGCGGGGCTGGGCGTGCCCGTCACGGTGCTGCGGGCCGACTCGGCCCGGCTGCCCCTGCCCGACGCCTCCGTCGACACCGTGGTGTCCACCTTCGCGATGTGCTGCGTGGCCGACGAGCTCGCCGTGCTGCGGGAGCTGGCGCGCGTGCTGAGACCGGGCGGGCGCCTGCTCATGGCGGACCACGTCGAGTCGTCCGCGCGCCTGGGCCGCGGCGTCCAGCGGGTGCTGGACGCCGTCACGCCCGAGCGTGCGGGGGAGCACCACCGCCGACGCCCGATCCTGCTGCTGCCCGACGCCGGCCTGCGGGTGCTGGAGAGCACGTCGTCGCGCTGGCGGCTGGTCGAGCAGCTCGCCGCGACGCGCGTCTGACCTGGTCCGGGAAGCCCCGGACGCTACGGTGCTCCCGACCGGACGCGCCGCCCGGTCCTCGCCCGACCGCCAGGGGGCACACCGACGTGTCGACGGACTACGCCATCTCCACCCGTGGCCTGCGCAAGACCTACCGCAGCCGCACCGGCAGGCGCGCGGTCGCGGTCGGCGGGCTGGACCTGGACGTGCCGGTGGGCGGGGTGCACGGGTTCCTCGGGCCGAACGGCGCCGGCAAGACGACGACCATCCGGATGCTGCTCGGCCTGATCCGTGCGGACTCCGGGACCATGGCGCTGTTCGGGGAGCAGGTGCCCGAGCGGCTGCCGCAGGTCATCGGGCGGGTCGGTGCGATCGTCGAGCAGCCGCGGTTCTTCCCCAGCTTCTCCGGCCGCAAGAACCTGTTGATGCTGGCCCGGGCGATCGACGCGCCGACGCGGTTGGTCGACGTGGTCCTGTCCGACGTCGGTCTGCTGGACCGGGCCGACGACCGCTACCGCGGCTACTCCCTCGGCATGAAGCAGCGGCTGGCCATCGCCGCCACCCTGCTCAAGGACCCGGACCTGCTCATCTTCGACGAGCCGACCAACGGGCTGGACCCCGCCGGCATCCGGGAGATCCGCGGGACGATGCGCGGGCTGGCCGACCGCGGCAAGACGGTGCTCGTCTCCAGCCACATCCTGGCCGAGGTCGAGCAGGTGGCGGACACGGTCTCGATCATCGCCCGCGGCGAGCTCATCGCCAGCGGCCGGGTGGCCGACCTCATCGGCACGGGTGCCGCCGCGACCGTCCGGGTGGGGGTGGCGGACCCCGGGCGCGCGGTCCAGGTGCTGACCGCGCAGGGGTGGACGGTCCGCCCGGACGGCCGGTACCTCCTGGTCGACGGCGGGGTGCCGTCGGCCCACATCACGCAGGCGCTCGCGGCGCACCAGCTGTTCGTCGACGAGCTCATGCCCGTGCGCGCCGACCTGGAGTCGGTGTTCCTCGAGCTCACGGCCGGCCGGGGCCCGGGGACGCACGCGCCGCCCGCGGCCGACGGCAGACCCACCCACCGCGCGGGGGAGGCGTCGTGATGCGGCTCCTGCGGGTCGAGCTGGACCGGTTCGCGTCCCGCACCCTCATCCGGCTGGGCGTCGCCGGCGTCCTGGTCGTGTGCGCGCTCGCCGTGGTCAACGCGTGGCAGGCGGCGAGCCCCCCGTCGCAGGGCGAGCTGGACCAGGCGCGGGTCTACCACGAGCAGGCGCTGACGGACTGGGAGGAGAACGGCGAGCGGTACGTCGCCGACTGCCGGGAGCAGGAGGCCGCGGACCGGGAGACCGCCGAGGACCCGGAGCTGGTCGACTACGGCTGCGACACCATGGCCGCGCCCGAGCTGGCGAGCTGGCTGCCGCCGACGCCCAGCTTCGACCGGGACACCACGGCGCTCCTGTCCTCGCTGGCGATCCTCTTCGTCCTGGCCCCCGTGCTGCTGGCGGGCAGCTTCGTGTCCGCCGAGTTCTCCACCGGCGCCATCGGCAACTGGCTCACGTTCGCGCCCCGGCGGGTGCGGGTCTACCTGAGCAAGGTGCTGGCGGCGGGCCTCGCGACGATCCCGGTCGCCGCCGTCGGGGTCGCGCTCGTGCTGGGCGGCTCGTGGGTGGCGTACCGGTCCTTCGACACGGTGGAGGCCGGCGGACCGACCGACCTGAGCTCCCCCGTCCACGTGGCGCTGCGCATCGTCGCCCTCGCCCCGGTGTTCGCGGTGGTGGGCGCCGCCCTGGGCTTCCTGGCGCGGCACACCGCGGCGGTCCTCGGGGTGCTGCTCGGTTGGCTCGTGCTGGTCGAGGCGATCCTGGTCAACCAGGTGGACTGGCTCAAGCGGTGGTCGCTCGTCACCAACGTGGACGCGTGGGTGCAGGGCGGCGCGAAGTACTTCACCACCGCGTGCACGACCACCGCGACGGGGCAGTCGTGCACGGGCGTGCCGCACCTGCTGTCGCAGACCGATGCGGGCCTCCTCCTCGGTGCGGTGGCGGTGCTGCTCGCGCTCGTCGGTCTGCTCGTGTTCCGCCGGCGCGACGTCGCCTGACGCTCACCGCCCCAGGTGTGCCCAGCGGCGCACCGCGAGCGTGCCGAACAGAGCGACGAGCAGCACCGGCCAGAGCACGGCCAGCAGGTGCACGTTCTCGGCCGCCCACCCGCTCGCCGCGACCGTGGGGTTGCCGAACAGGTCCCGGGTCGCGGCGACCGTGGCGGTGACCGGGTTCCACGCCGAGAGCGCCTGCAACCACCCGGGCATCGTCGTGATTGGCACGAACGCGTTGGACAGGAACACGAACGGCCAGACCAGGATCTGCACGGCCATGACCCCGCCCTGCCCGCGGAACAGCAGGCCCAGGTAGATCCCGACCCACAGGAACGCGAACCGCAGGAGCAGCAGCAGCCCCACGCCGGCCAGCGCGCTGCCGAGGCCCTCGTGGACGCGCCACCCCACGGCCAGCCCCGCGACCAGCAGGACGACCAGGCCGGCGACGGTGGCGAGCATGTCCGCGGTCGCCCGGCCGAGCAGCACCGCCGCGCGGGACATGGTCAGGGACCGGAACCTGTCGGTGACCCCGCGCTGCACGTCCTGCGCCACGGCGGTCATGGTGCTCTCCAGCCCGAACGCCATGGTCACGGCGAGCATGCCAGGGAAGAGGAAGTCGATGTAGCCGCCGGGCACGTCGATGGCGCCGCCCAGGAGGTAGCCGAACATCAGGAGCAGCAGGATCGGGAACGCGAGCCCGATGAGCAGGTCCCACGGCCGGCGTCGCCAGTGCCCGAGGTCGCGCAGGGTCACGGTCCACGAGTCACGCAGTGCCCAGGTCATGCGGCCTCCTTCGTCGTTCCGGTCAGGTGCAGGAACACCTCGTCGAGGGTGGGTCGGCGCAGGGCGACGTCGTCGACGACGATCCCTGCGTCGTCGAGCGTGCGTACGACGTATGTGAGGGCCGCGACGCGGTCGGTGACGGTCGCGGTGACCCGGCGACCGTCGAGGTCGACCTCCGCGTCCTCGGCGACGGCCGACAGCGCGGACCGGGCGGCGGGGAGGTCGGCCTCGTCGCGCACGACGACGTCCAGCCGGTCCTGGCCGATCGACGCCTTGAGCGCGTCGGGGGTGCCCTCCGCGGCGACGCGGCCGTGGTTCAGCACCGTCACTTGGGAGGCCAGCTGGTCCACCTCCTCCAGGTACTGCGTGGTGAGCAGCACGGCCGTCCCGCCCGCGACGAGCGCCCGGACCGACTGCCACACCTCGCGCCGGCCGCCGGGGTCGAGCCCGGTGGTGGGCTCGTCGAGCAGCAGGACCGCCGGGTCCAGGACGAGCCCGGCCGCAAGGTCCAGCCGCCGCCGCATCCCCCCGGAGTAGGTGGACACCGGTCGGTCGGCGGCGTCGGCCAGGTCGAAGCGCTCGAGCAGCTCGTCGGCCCGGAGCCGCGCGTGCCGGGCGCCCAGGTGCGAGAGCCGGCCGAACATCACGAGGTTGTCCCGGCCCCCGAGGATCTCGTCGACGGCGGCGTGCTGGCCGACGAGCCCGAGGTGACGGCGCACCTGCGCGGCCTGCCGCACCACGTCGAAGCCGGCGACGCGCGCCGTGCCGCCGTGCGGGTCCAGCAGCGTGGACAGGATCCGCACGGTGGTCGTCTTGCCCGCGCCGTTGGGGCCGAGCAGACCGTGCACGGTGCCGGGCTCCACCGCGAGGTCGAGTCCGTCGAGCACCGTCGTGTCGCCGTACCGGCGGGTCAGTCCGAGGGTCTGGATGGCTGTCATGGGCTCCTCCTCCATCTAGTCGTACACCGTACGGTAAGAAACGCACGACGTCACCCCGGTGTTCCCGGCGGGGGAGGATGGGTGCCATGACGGAGATCACGGGCACCGGGGACCCCGCCCGGAGCATGGCGCTGCTGTGGCGGGAGTCGGAGCCCGCACCGCGGGGCCGGGGCGCCGCCGCCGGGCTCTCCGTCGACCGCGTGGTGAGCACCGGCATCGCGCTCGCGGACGGCGAGGGGCTCGGCGCGCTGTCGATGCGCCGGCTCGCCACGGACCTGGGCGTCGGCGTGATGACCGTGTACACGTACGTGCCCGGCAAGGCGGAGCTGGTCGACCTCATGGTCGACGCCGTGCTCAGCGAGACCGCCGAGCTGTACGCCCCGGTCTCCGACGACTGGCGCGCCCGGCTCGAGGCCGTCGCGCGCGCCAACTGGGCGCTGTACGAGCGGCACCCGTGGCTGCTGCACGTCGCCGCGTCCGGACGGCCTCCGCTGGGCCCGGGCGTGATGGCCAAGTACGAGCTGGAGCTGCGTGCCGTGGACGGCAGCGGGCTCGACGAGGTCGCGATGGATGCCGTGGTGACACTGGTCGACGGGTTCGTCGCCGGCACCGCCCGGGGCGTCGTGGAGCAGGTGGCCGCCCAGCAGGCCACGGGGATCACCGAGGCCGAGTGGTGGGCCGCCACCGAGCCCTTCGTCGCCCGGGTGTTCGACACCTCGGTGTACCCGACGGTCGCCCGCGTCGGCCCGATCGCCGGGGAGGCCCAGCAGGCGGCCTACGACCCGCGGCGGGCCTTCGAGTTCGGGCTCGCCCGGATGCTGGACGGTGTCGCGGTGCTGGTCGACGGGGCACACGGGTCGTCGCGACCGGTCTGACCCGCCCCGGACGTCGAGAACGGCAGCTCCCCACGGGTCGCGGGGAACTGCCGTTCTCAGGCCGTCAGCGCGTCGCGCAGGTGGCGCTCGGCGTGGTGCTGCTGCCGTTCTTCATGATGGTTACGCCGAACGTGTTCGACCCGGTCGAGGTCACCGTCCGGCCGCTGACGCTCGCGTTCCAGCTGTTCTGGACGCTCTGGCTCCCGGCGAGGGTGAGCGTGACCACCCAGGTGCTGGTGCCGCTGACGGTGTAGCTCACGTTGAACCGGTCCGACCACTCGTCAGCGCGGGTGGCGGTGACGGTGCAGGAGCCGGTGGTGGGCGGCGGGGTCGTCGTGCCCCCACCACCGCCGGCGCTGGAGGGCGCGACCGCCCGGCCGGTGCTGCTCGAGATGTGGCCGGTGCACAGGTTGCGGGCCTTGAGGTCGTTGAGGATGTTCGGCAGCGCCTGCTGGGTGGCCGCCGGCCAGTCGTGCATGAGGATGATCTGGCCGTTGGTGAGGCGGGCAGCCGCCTGTCGGATGGCGTCGGCGCTGGCGTTGTTCCAGTCGTTGGAGTCGACGTCCCAGATGACCTCGCGCAGGCCGAGCGAGGACTCGACGTTCTTGAGCGTCTGGTTGGTCTCGCCGTACGGCGGCCGGAAGATCGTCGGGGTGACCCCGGCGGTCTGCTGGATGGCCGTCTGGGTGCGCGACAGCTGCGACTGGATGTCCGCCTGGCTCATGGTCACCAGGTGCGGGTGGTCCCAGCTGTGGTTGCCGATCTGCAGGCCGGCGTTCTTGTACGCCTGCATGAGCGAGGCGTTCGACTGGGCGTTGGACCCGGTCGGGAACACGGTCGCGGTGGCGCCGGCGTTGCGCAGCGTGGAGATGAGCGTGTTGGTGGTGCCGGTGTTCGGGCCGTCGTCGAAGGTCAGGCCCACGTAGCCGGCGGAGCAGCTGGACGTGGTCGGTGGCGGTGTCGTCGTGCCGCCCCCGCCGCCGCCGGTCGAGGTCCCGCAGGTGGCGGTCGGCGTCGTGTTGTTGCCGTTCTTCATGATGGTGACGCCGAACGTGTTCGAGCCGGTCGAGGTGACGGTCCGCCCGCTGACGCTCGCGTTCCAGCTGTTCTGGATCGTCTGGCTGCCGTTGAGGTTGAGCGTGGCCGTCCAGGAGGTGGCGCCGCTGACCGTGTAGCTCACGTTGAACCGGTCCGACCACTCGTCGGCACGGGTGGCCGTGATGGAGCAGCCGCCGGTGCTCGGGGGAGGCGTCGTCGTGCCACCGCCACCGCCGCCGCCGCCGGACCCCTCGCTCACGGTGATGTTCGAGTTGCCGGAGCTCTGGTATCCCTCGGTCGCCATGATCATGTAGTTGTGGTTGCCGAGGTTCATGCCCTTGGACGCCCATGCGTCGAAGTGGTTGCCGGACGTGATGGTGCCGCCGGTCTTCTTCGACTGCCGCACGCTCCAGTACTGGTAGAACGTCGAGCGGTCGCCCTCGATAGAGGGCTGGTTGACCCGCTGGGTGCGGTAGATGTCGTACGTGCCGCCGTCGCTGTTGACGGTGCCCATGAACGTGCCGGTGGGCCGGTAGGTGCCCCAGTTGTCGACGATGTAGTACTCGATCAGCGGGCTCGTGGTCCAGCCGTAGAGGGTCAGGTAGGCGTTGCCGGACGGGTTGAACGATCCGGAGTAGTTGACGGTCTTGCGCCCGCCGGTCTGCCAGCCCTTGCCGGCGACGAAGTTGCCCGTGTTGCTCCACTGGGTGGTGTAGTTGCCGCCCGAGCCGAGGTCCATGGAGACGGACCCGGGCGAGTCGGTCCAGAACGAGTAGAAGAACCCGTTGTGGGTGCCGGTCCCGTTCGACGAGATGGCGCTGGCGGGGGTGGCGACGGCGAGGCCGGCGACGACCATCGCGCCCGCGGCACCCAGGCCGACCAGGGCCCGGAACGACCGGCGCCGTCGCGTGTGAGCGATACTTTCGAACATCCTGGCACTCCTTTGTGCGTGGGGAGTCGCGGGATCCCGGAACGCGGGAGCCGCGCACGCCTCGACGTCGGCACAGGTGTCGCCGTCGATAACGTTATCGACGCCAGTCTGCAGCCCGCAGCACGCGGGAGGAACACCCCGGAACCGGTTCGAAGCGTTTAGGTTTGCAGGAGTGCACGTCGGCCGAAAGTATCGGTCATACGCCGGTCTACCCGATCGCCGGTGCCGGTTCCTCGGCTGCCGGGTGCGTCCCTCGCGCCGCCCAGGCCAGCACGCCCAGCGCGAGCAGGGCGGGGATCCAGCCGTAGAGCGCGCCGGACGCGCCTCCGTCGGTCGGTCCGAACAGCAGGAGCTGCTGGACCGCCCACCACCCGTCGCCCTCGGGCTCCAGCTCGACGGTCGTGAGAATGCCGGGCAGCCCGCCCACGGCCGCGCCGACGATCGCGGCGGCCCAGACGCCGAGGACCAGCACCAGCCGCCCGCCTGGCAGGACGGAGGTACGCGCGGCGAGCCAGGCCAGCGTGCCGACGACGCCGCCGACGAGGACGCCGCTGAGCAGCACGACCCCACCGGAGGCGCCCGCCGTGGTGGTGACGGGCAGCAGCCAGTCGGCGCCCGCGCGCACCATCGAGGCGAACTGTGACCGGGCGGTCGTCACGTACTGGTTCACCGTGTCGTCGATGCGCACGTGGGCGGCGGCGACGACCAGCCAGCCGATGGCCGCGACGGCCCCGGCGGTGATCCCCGCCGCGAGCGCACCGGGCCGGTGGGCGTCGTTCGCCGGCTCCTGGCCGAGTCGGGCGACCGCGACGGTGACCAGTGCGACGACCCAGCCGTACGTGACGCCCCACGCGCACCCGGCCCGGGCACCCTCCGCGAACCCCATCGCCAGCAGCGTCGTGAGGCCGTAGTCGATCATCGGCATCGCGACGACGACCGTCCACGCGAAGGCCGCCGCCCAGCCGGCGACGATCGCGGCGAACCACACGGCGAGCACCCGGGCCGCGGTGCCGGTGCGGGTGGCCCGCAGCGCCGGCAGGACGAGCACGGCGAGCGTGCCGAGGAACGCGACGACGGCCGCGACGTCCCAGGCGCCGGCCGGGCTCGCTCCCCGGACCATCGACACCGCGGGCGTCGCGGGGGCGAGCAGGCCGACGACCCCGGGGGCGACGCCGGCACGCGTCGCAGCGGCGTGCGCGGCCGCCGACGCGAACCACAGCACGGTCGCCAGGCCGAGGGCGGTCAGGAGCGCACGGTTCGTCCGGATCGGCATCGCCGGAAACTAGCAGCCCGGTGCACGCCGTGTCCGCCGGAACGGGGCGGGCGCACACCGGGCCACCGCGTCAGCCGACGGTGCCGGTCACCGCCGTGCCGTCGCGCACCACCGTGTACCGGACCGTTGCCCCGCTCCAGAAGTGGAACGTGAGCACCACGGGGGCACCGTCGGCGACCTCGGCGAAGAAGGCCGGCCGCAGGAGGATCGCCCCGGATGCCGCGTCGGGCGCGAAGGTCACGTCGAACTCCTTGAACGACGTCCACCCGTGCGGCCCGGCGTTCGACCCGTCGAGGTAGCGCGCCTCCATGGTGGCCAGGCGGTCGCCGCGGAAGTCTGTCGGCACGGTGAACGCGTCGATCGTCCCCGTCGCGTCCGCGAGCACCGGGGTGTCGGCGTTGACGACCTCGATCCGCCACGGGACGCCCTGGGAGAACCGCGCCACCAGCTCGGCGCTGGCCCCGTACGTGCCGTCGCCGGACAGCCGCTGGAGGAGCGCCGCCGGCAGGGTCAGTGTGCTTCCGGACAGCTGGTAGTCCCGGCCCTCCTTCAGCTTCCTGCCGTCCAGGGACAGGTCGCGGAACCGCGTGCCGTTGAGGTTCAGCGTGACTGTCTGCTCGGTGATGGCCCCGGGACGGACGAACACCTGGTCGGTGGACGCCGTGCCGGAGCGCGTCTTCCAGCTCGACGAGATCTGGGCGAACAGGGCGGGATCCCGCCACGTGAAGGCGGTGCGGTCCAGGTGCTGGCCGTTGTCCCAGAGCATCGTCGTGACGCCCGACGTGCGCGCCTGGTAGCCCAGGTACTCGAAGAACTTGAGCTTCTCGCCCTGCTCGATGGTCGCGGTGTGCCGGTCGAACCCGAGCAGGCCGTACTCGCCGAGGATCACCGGGATCCCCGCGGCCACCAGCGACTCGCGGACGCGTGTGAACGTGTCGGTGACGTCCTGCTGGGCGGTCGCGTCGAACCGGGTGCCGCCCGCCACGTTCACGCTGAAGGGCCAGTAGCCGTAGTAGTGGAACGTCGCCGCGAGGTTCGGGTCGTCCAGTGCCGTGAACGTCTGCACCAGCGAGTCGAGCCGTGCCTGGCCGGAGTCGGTGTGCAGCGTCGGCAGGACCAGGACGCGGTCCGCGTTGCGGCCACCCGACGCCCGCACCACCTGGTGGAACGCCGTGTTGAGCTCGTCCAGCAGCGCGTACTCCTGCGCCTCCCCGGTGGACCCGGAGAACTGCGGCTCGTTGATGCTCTCGAACAGCAGGGTGCGGGGGTGGTCGCGGAACCGCTCGGCCAGCTGCGCCCACGTGGCGGTGAACTGGGCGAGCACCTCGTCGTGCCGGGTGGGCATCGCGTTGGTCCACATCCACGAGTCGTGGTGCAGGTCGAGGAGCACGTGCAGGTCCTCGGCGAGCGCCCAGTCGACGACCTCCTCCACCCGGTCCAGCACCGCCGGGTCGATCGTGTGGTCGGGTGCGGGTCCCTCGTGCTGACCGAGCGTGACGGGGAGCCGCACGCTGCGGAAGCCCTGCTGGCGCACCACGCTGAGCAGCTCCTGCGTGACGCGCGGGTTGCCCCAGGCGGTCTCGTCGGCACCGACGGCGTCGAACGTGTTGCCGAGGTTCCAGCCGGGCTGCATCGCGGCGACGACCCTGGCGGCCGACCTGGGGCTGCGGTCGCCGGCCTGCGCGGGTCCGGCGAGCCCGAGCGAGAGCGCGGCCGCCGCCGCGAGTGCGGTCAGCGTGGTCCAGACGGGTTGCTTCACGTGCGTGCCCCTTCGTCGCAAGGTCACGCTCGAGCGGGGCGGCCGGCTCTCCGTCGAGCGCGCGAGGGCGTTCGTGCCCCCGGTGTCGCGCTCGTCATCGAAGCGCTTCGACCGGAGTGTAGGGACATCGCGGCCCAGGAGGAAGGGGGCGAAACGGATCGACCTACGGCTCCCGGCGCAGCAGGTCGCCAGGCTGGCACTCGAGCACCTCGCAGAGCGCCTCGAGCGTGCTGAACCGCACGGCCTTGGCGCGGCCGTTCTTGAGGACGGCGAGGTTGGCCGGGGTGATCCCGACGCGGTCGGACAGGTCGCCCACGGACATCTTGCGGCGGGCCAGCATCACGTCGATGTCGACGACGATCGGCATCAGATCACCTCGTCGAGCTCGGCACGCAGGGTGGTCGCCGTGCTGTCCAGCGCGACCGCCTTGGCCAGCAGCACCCGCAGCACGAGCACCAGCAGGGCGATGCCGGCCGTGCCCATGCCACCGATCACGATGAGCAGGACGATCCCGGGGGCCACCGCCTCGCCGGGAGCCAGCACGAACGACAGGGCCATGGCGAGCAGGGTCGCCGCCACCGCCGCGCCGATGATGACGTCGACGTAGCGGAACGCCGCGGTGCTGAACACCGTCTCGCGCCGGACCATGGTGAGCAGCTGCCAGACGCACACGAGCGCCACCTGGACCGCAAGGACGCCCACCATGCCGATGATCATCACCGGCCAGCGCAGGTGCGCCACGGCGGCGCCGCCGTCGTCGATGTCGCGCCCGATCGCCGGGATGATCATGATCTGCACCGCCAGCAGGCCGGCGAACATCAGCACGATCACCACCCGCAGCGCGAGGATGGCCAGTCGACCCATGAGATTTCCTCCGTCATCTATTGAATATCGATAGAAAACTATCGTTAGTCGCGAGCGATGGCAAGCGAGCAGTACGGTCGGCGCACCGGACCAGCAGAGGGGCGCCGGCGATGAAGGTGGCAGGCAGGACGGTCCTCGTGACCGGTGGCAGCGACGGCATCGGCCGTGAGCTGGTCGTGAGCCTCCTGGCGCGCGGTGCGCGGGTGGCCGCGGTCGGACGGAGCGTGGAGCGCCTGCGCGGGACCGTCGTCCGGGCCGGCTACCTGGCCGACCGGCTGTCCACCCACGCCGTCGACGTCACCGACCGTGCGGCCGTCGAGTCCCTGCCCGACGCGGTGATCCACGCCCACGGGCAGGTGGACGGCCTGATCAACTGTGCGGGGGTGATCCAGCCGTTCGTGCCGCTGCTCGACCTGGACTACGCGGACCTCGAGCGCATGATGGCCGTGAACTTCTGGGGCCCCGTGCACACGATCAAGGCGTTCCTGCCGCACCTCGTCACGCGGCCCGTGGCGCACGTCGTCAACGTCTCCAGCGTCGGTGGGTTCCTGCCGGTGCAGGGTCAGACCGCGTACGGCGCGTCCAAGGCGGCCCTGAAGCTGCTGACCGAGGGCCTGCACTCCGAGCTGGTCGGCACGTCCGTGGCCGTCACCCTCGTCCTGCCCGGGGCGGTCCGCACGAACATCGCCCTCAACTCGGGCGTGGAGGTCCCGCGGATGTCGGGTGCGACGGCGGCGCGGCTGGAGCGGTCCCTCACCACGGCTCCGGCGGCGGCGCGGATCATCGTCGACGCCGTCGAGCGCGACGCCTACCGCGTCACCGTCGGCAAGGACGCGACGTTCGTCGACCTGCTCTCACGACTCGCGCCCGAGCTCGCGGCACGGCTGGTGCGGGCGGCGACGGGCGGACTGCTGGGCCAGCGGGCGTCCCGCTGACCTGCGGGTGGTCCACGAGTCCTGGCGCGCCCCGGCCGGTGGTCGGGAGTAGGTTCCGCGCATGGAGCCGTCGTCCTCGACCCGGGTGCCCGGTCGGCTGGTGCCTGCCGGCGGTGGGCACGTGCCCGTGCGGGTGCGCGGCTTCGTCGAGGATGCCGCACCCGCCCGCGCCCGCCGTTCCGAGCGCGGCTTCGCCGTCGTGCTCGCCCGCAGCGAGCACGACGTGGTCAAGGTGATGGACGGCCCCACGGTGCTCGGCTACCTCCCGCCCAGCTGGTCGCAGCTGGTCGACTTCGCGCTCTGGTCCTGCGAGCAGGCCGGCGAGCCCGCCGTCGCACGCGCGGTGCTCGAGGGCGGGCGCGGGGAGCGGGACCTGTTCGTCTTCCTGGACTGGCCCCGCCGACGCGCCTGACGTACGGCCATCTGGTCGGTGCTCCGGCCGGATGGTTGCGGTGGACGGTTCGGCGCCCCCACCATGGCGGCCGCGGCTGGCATGATGCCGGCACCACGACCTCCGGAGCGTCCCATGTCGCAGCACCCCGTCCCGGCCCGCCCGACCGCTGCCTTCGTCGGCGCGTCCTGGCTCGCCCTCGTCATCGCCGTCAGCGCCTTCGGCATCGGGCTGTGGAACGCACAGATGGACCCGTCGGAGAAGGGCTTCCTGGGCACGACGCTGCTGCTCGGGCTGTTCTCCGCGATCGCCCTGCAGAAGTCGGTCCGCGACCGCGCCGAGGGTGTCCCGGTCACGGCGATCTTCCTCGGGCTGTCCTGGAGCATGGTGCTCGTGTCGCTCGTGCTCGTCACGGCGGGACTGTCCGACGCGCCGCTGGAGCTGTCGGAGAAGGGCTTCTTCGGTCTGGGCTTCACGATGGCCCTGTTCTCCGTGGTCGCGGTCCAGAAGAACGTCCGCGACCTGGCCGCAGCCGGTCCGGCACCCGCGCCGACGACGAAGCCCGCCGAGCCGGACGTCCACGCGACCGTCTGGCAGTAGCCGCGACGGGCGTCACGCCCCCAGGAACGTGGCGACCCACACCAGGGGAGCGTTCCACCGGATGCAGACGTCGTTGGTGACCTCCGACGTGGGCTCGTCGAGGTAGCAGAGCTGCGGCGCGAGCCCGAGCAGGCGGGGGTCGTAGGGGAAGTCCGGCGCCGGCACGGAGTTCGCCCCACCGGCCAGGGCGCCCGGCGGGGGCGGCGGCATCGCCGGGTCGAGGTCGTGGCCGAACTGCCGTGTCCGCTGGTGGTGGCTGTGGTCGGTGCCGTAGCCGGTGACGTAGCTCTGGCCCAGCGCGTTGCGGCCCAGCAGGTAGTCGGTCCCCGTCGCGACGGCGTCGCGGTAGGCCGCGGTGCCGGTGACCAGGTGGGCCACCCCGAGCACCACGAGGTTGTTGAGGACCCGTCCGTTCGACCCCCAGGCCCACCCGTCGGCGGGCGCGTACGGCTGCCCCCACGGCTGGCGCGACTGCAGGTCGAGCAGGCCGTCGGCGGCCCGGCGCAGGCCGTCCACCACCCGGGCGTGGTCCTCGAGCCGGCCTCCGTGCAGCGCCAGGTCGAGACGGGCGGGCGCGCTGACGTGGTCGACGTCGAAGCCCGCGGCGCGGAACGGGTCGGTGGCGTGCGCGGTGCAGTCGAGCAGGTGCTCCTCGTACACGCGCTCGCCGGTGGCCAGCCAGAGCTCGGTGGCCGCCCAGACGACGTCGTCGCTCGTGTCGTCGTCGCCGTACGGACCGCCGCCGTAGCGCGCGTGGTCGTCGGGCGGGAGCAGGTCCGGGTGGCGGCGGGCCGCGGCGTAGGCGGTGCGGGCGGCGGCGAGCAACCGGGCCGCGTAGGCGGGATCGTGCCTGCGCAGGTGCCGCGCACCCGCCGCGGCGGCCGCGGCGAGCTGGAGGGTGGCGGTGGTCGAGGGCCGGTGCAGGACGCGTTCGGTGGGGTCGAGGTGCGGCCAGCCGGGCAGCGGTGACCAGGTCACACCGTGCAGCTTGTGGAACGCGAGACCGGCCAGCGGTCGCCCGGGGGCCACCTGCATGCGCAGCAGCCAGTCGAGCTGCCAGCGGCACTCGGCGGCGACGGCGTCGACCCTCGGGTCCTGCGGCGCCAGGACGTCGAGCGTGGCGAGCAGCTGCCACACGGCGAGCGCGCCGCTCGTCGTGTACTTGCCGTAGTCGCCGGCGTCGTACCAGCCGCCCGACACGTCGTAGGTGCCGTCGTCGTGCCAGCCCGGGTAGAGGCGCTGCGCGTCCGGTCCCGTCCACGCCCGGACCGCGACGTCCCCGGCGTGACCGGCCGGGCGCTCGTAGCCGGGGACGTCGACCGGCGCCCCGGACCGCAGGAGCGTGAAGAACCGCAGGGCGTCCGCGGCGAGGTCCGCGTGCAGCCGGTCGGCCACCCGGAACGGGTGGCTGACGTGGTCGGCCGTGCGGACGCGGAACGTCCCCTCGGGCAGGCCTGCGAGGTCGAGGACGTGCACCGGCAGGCCGGAGGTCGGCTCCGGCCGGACCGGCCACGGCTCCGACAGCCGGTCCAGGACGACGGACCCGTCGTCGCGCGCCACCGTGAACGCCACCGGACCGACCTCGGGCGAGACGAGGGTGGCCGCCATCGGCCCGCCGACCAGGTAGCCCAGCTGGTTGACCCGCACGGCCGGTCGGCGCGCAAGGACCTCGTCGACGGACCACCTCGGCCAGCTCACCCGCCGCAGGATACGGCGAACTGCCCGTCAGGCGGCGGCACGCTGGTCGACGGGCCGCCTGCGCAGGCTCGGGTCGCTGATCGCGGGGGGCACGTACGCCTGGTCGAGGGGGCTGACGTCCGTGCCGGGCGGCACGATCTGGTCGATCCGGTCGAGCACGTCGTCGGACAGGGTCACCTCGAGGCCGGCCAGCACGTCGTCCAGCTGGGCCATGGTGTGCGGACCGACCAGGGCGCTGGTCACCGCCGGGTGCGAGGTGGCGAACGCCATCGCCAGGTGCGTCAGCGGCAGGCCGGCCTCGGCAGCGAGGGCGACCAGCTGCTCGACGGCGTCCAGGCGTCGCTCGTCGCTGAAGGCCCGGAACATGCCCGCGCGGACCAGGTCGGTCGGCTGCCCCTTGCGGATGCGGCCGGTGAGCATGCCCTGCCCGAGCGGCCCCCACACGAGCACCCCCATCCCGTACCGCTGCGCGGCGGGGAGCACCTCTGCCTCGATGCCGCGGTTGAGGATCGAGTACGGCGGCTGCTCGGTGCGGAACCGCTGCAGGCCGCGGCGCTCGGCCACCCACTGCGCCTCGACGAGGTCGGAGGCGGGCGTCGTCGAGGAGCCGATGGCGCGCACCTTGCCGCTGCGAACCAGGTCGGTGAGCGCCGACAGGGTCTCCTCGGTGTCCGTCGAGGGGTCCGGGCGCTGGACCTGGTAGAGGTCGATGTGGTCCGTCTGCAGCCGGCGCAGCGAGCCCTCGACCGCGGACATGATCCAGCGCCGGGAGGTGCCGCGCTGGTTCGGGTCGTCGGACATGGGCAGGCCCAGCTTCGTCGCGAGCACGACGCTGTCCCGGCGTCCCTTGAGCGCCTTGCCGACGACGACCTCGGAGGCCCCCTGCGGGGCGCGCGAGTAGGCGTCGGCCGTGTCGACCAGGTTGATCCCGGCGTCGAGGGCCTTGTGGACGATGCGGATCGAGTCGTCGTGGTCGGGGTTGCCGATGGCGGCGCCGAGCATGAGCGTCCCGAGGGCGTAGGGGCTGACCTGGATGCCTGTCCGTCCGAGGGTGCGGTAGCGCATGGCTGTTCTCCTGACCGTGGGAAGGGGTACTGTCGCGGAAGCGGAACGCGATTCCGCTACCGTAGCGGAATGACATTCCGTTTAGCAACAGGGAGATGCATGTCCGACGACGCCGCACCGCGCCGGCTGCGCGCCGACGCCGCGCGCAACCTGGACGCCCTCCTCGACGCGGCGGAGGTCGTCTTCGGGCGCTCGGGGGTGGACGCGCCCGCGAAGGAGATCACCGACCTGGCCGGGGTCGGCGTCGGGACCCTCTACCGGCACTTCCCGCAGCGCTCGGACCTGGTCAAGGCGGTGTTCGAGCACGAGATCGACGCGTGTGCCGACGCCGGCCTCGCCCTGAGCGCCGAGCACGAGCCGGCCGAGGCGCTCACCCGGTGGATCGACCGCCTGACCGAGCTCTTGGCCACCAAGCGGGGTCTCGCCGCGGCGCTGCACTCCGGCGACCCCGCGTTCGACGCCCTGCCCGGCTACGTGATGTCACGCCTCGAGCCGGCGTTGGGCGCGCTGCTCGATGCCGCCGCTGCGGACCGCGCGATCCGGTCCGACGTCCGCCCGACGGAGCTGCTGTACGCCGTCTCGTTGCTCTCCCAGCCGGTGCGCGACACCGGCGCCGGGTTCAACCGGCGCATGGTCGCCCTCCTGGTCGACGGGCTCCGGGCGTAGCCGGCGGGTCGTCGCGGTCAGTCGAGCCGGTCCGGGTCGACCAGACCCCAGTACGCAGGCTTGGCCTGCAGGTCACCGTCGAACAGCAGCGGCGCCTCGAACGGGCGCTCCGTCGGCCACGTCCGCAACCAGCTGCGCGAGTCGTACAGGCCCCACACGCTCAGCGAGGACACCGCGTCCGGGTGCCGCCGGAAAGCCGCCAGGAGGTCCCGGTAGTAGAGGCCCTGGTCCTCGAGGCGCTCGGGCGGCGTCGAGGCGAGCACCTCGTCGGGCTCGGAGATCGCGACGTCGAGCTCGGTGACCGCCTGCCGCACGCCGAGGTCCTCGAAGGCCGCGATCGTGTCCTCGATCCGGGAGACGGGCACGCCCAGGTCGACGTGCAGCTGGTGGCCGACCCCGTCGACCGGGACGCCGTCGTCGAGCAGCCGTTGCACGACGGCCGCCATCGCCCGCCGCTTGCCCGGGTTCTCGGTGTCGTAGTCGTTGAGGTAGAGGACCGTGTCCGGCCCGAACGCGTCGCGCGCGATCCGGAACGCCTGCGCGACGTAGTCCGGCCCGAGCACCGCGTACCACTGGTTCCGCCGCAGCCCGTCGTCCTGCTCCGGGTCGATCGCCTCGTTCACCACGTCCCACGTCCGCACGGGGTTCTCCTCGCCGTACCGCTCCCGCAGGTGCGCCGCGACGGTCCGGACGTGCGTCTCCAGGCGTCCGAGCAGCAGCGCCCGGTCCTCCGTGCTGTCCCCGAGCTCGCGGCCGTCGGGCGCGCGGAAGAACCAGTCGGGCGTCGACCGGTGCCAGACGAGCGTGTGGCCGTGCACGGCGAGGCCGTGCTCGACGGCGACGTCGAGCACCTCGTCGGCACCCTCGAACGTGAACTCGCCCTCCCGCGGCTGCAGGCTGGCGGGCTTGAGCGCGTTCTCCGGCGTGATCATCGAGAAGTGCCGCGTGAGCAGCTCGGCCGGCGCACCGGTCAGGTCCTGGCGCCCGACGGCGGTCCCGACGGGGAAGTCGTCGGCGAGGGCCTCGCGCAGCGCGGGGACGTCGGCCTGCACCTCAAGTGCCTCCTTGGTCACGGTGACGTCGTCGAGGAGGAAGTCGGCGAGCGTGCCCGTCGACTCGACGTACAGCTCGGGGTGCTGCGAGCCCGCCGGGAGCGTGTAGGCGGTGCGGAGCTCGACCCACTCGTCGGGGCCGACGGTCGCCTGGGCGAGGCGGTCGTGCACGCGCTCGCCGTCGACGTCACGGCGGACCGTCAGCCGGAGCTCGTCCGGATCGGCGCCGGGGGCGAGCCGCACCCACGCCGACAGGGTGTGCTCGGTGCCCGGAGCGAGGACCCCGGCGACGTCGACCACCGCACCGTTCCACGTCTCGGTGCGCGCGCTCGTCAGCAGGCTGGCGGCACCGGAGCGGGCGACCGCGTCGCTGGCCGCGACCTGAGCGGTGCCGAGGCCGGCCCAGCCGTCCGTGCCGTCCTCGAACTCGCTGGACAGCACTGTACTGACCCGTTCCGACGCTGCGGTCGCCTCCGGGGCAGGCGCGGGGTCACGAGCGAGCGGTCCGGCCAGGAGCACGACCACGAGGACGAGCGCGGCGGCCGCCAGGACCAGCGCAGGGATGAGGCGTCGCACGACGGCACGGCTCCCCCCGGTCGGTGGCACGTCGGTCGGCCCACGGTAGGCAGACGCACGCGGCCCGGGGCAAGCCGGTGGACACCTGCTGAGCGTGGCACCGTGACGCACCGCACAGGACGGTCGGTCAGCCGCCGTACGGGAGCACCGCGCGGCCGGGCACGTCGACCCGGGCCTGGAACACGGCCCCCGCCGCCGGCTCCGGGTCGTCGAGGTCCTCGCGCGACGTGGTGATGAACAGGTCTCTGCCGTCGTCGCCCCCGAGGGTGCAGGCGGTGGTGAGGCGCACCGGCACGGAGATCTCCGTGAGGACCTCCGCGTCGGGCGAGTAGCACCGCAGCCGCCCGGCACCGTTGAGCGCCACCCAGACGTTGCCCGCGGAGTCGACGCACAGACCGTCCGGCCTGCCGGGGTCGCCGTCGTGGAAGGGCCGGCGGTCGGTCAGCGCGGCGCCGTCGACCGCGAGGACGTCCGTGCGGCCGGTGGCGGTGTCGTCGTAGTACGCGCGGGTGCCGTCGGGGGAGAAGTCGATGCCGTTGGAGACCGTCACGCCGGGCAGCACGACGGTCACCTCGCCGGCGGGGGTGATCCGGTAGAGCGCGGCGGCGCCCGGCGTCTTGTCGTACGCCATCGAGCCCGCGAAGAGGTTTCCGTCCGCGTCGCAGCCGCCCTCGTTCATCCGCACGCCCGGGTCCGCCCACAGCTCCGGGCGGGGGACCGGCACGTCGTCGGGACCGTCGGCCAGCGCGATGCCGCGCTCGAGCCCGACGACGTACCCGGCGACGGCACGCGGCCGGACGAACGCCGCGACCGTGCCCACGTGCAGCCGGTCGACCGTGCCGTCGCCGCGCAGGGTGAGCAGGTCGCCCGCGAGCATGTCGACCCAGCGCAGGCCACCCCACGCCGCCGACCAGCACGGGCCCTCCCCGTGGTAGGCCAGCGGGTCGGTCAGCTGCTCGGCGCGCGTCATCAGTCGATCGTCGCCGAGCGGCTCAGTGTTCGCCGCCCAGACGGGGCTCGTCGAAGAAGGAGACGCCGTCGGCGACGCGGCGCAGGACGTCAGCGAGGTCGGCCCCGGCGAACCGGGCCCAGGAGACGCCCAGCGCGGACCATGCCACCCAGTACACGGCCCAGGCGCCGCGCCCGAGGCTGTCCTGCGGGTCGTAGAAGTAGAGGGCGCCGCCGCCGTCGTCGCCGAGCGTCACCATGCCCGGGAACGCGTCCCGGAAGCGTCCGTCGGCGTTGCGCCGGACCAGGTCGTCGACGGGGGCGATCGTCACGCTGCTCTCCGGACCGGAGAGCTCGCCGCCGTCGCTGGCCAGCAGGAGCTCGCGGTGCTCGGCGGGCAGGGCGACGCCGAGAGCGTCCTCCACCGACGCGAGCGTGGCCGGGTCGGCCGGCGGCGAGCCCTCCCACGCACCGGCGGGCCGCGCGTCCCAGTCGTCGGGGGACAGCGACTCCAGCCAGCTCAGCAACGCGCTCACGGCACCCACGTCCCGAACCACCTGACCAGCTCCTCCGCCGTGCGACCCGAGTTCCGGTACAGGGTGCCGAAGTAGGCGTCGTTCACGGCCTCCGACTCGGCGATGAACCGCTCCGGCACACCGGCCGCCTCCAGATCCTTGCGCATGAGCGCCCTCTCGTCCGCGTAGGTCCTGCTGGCAAGCTTGCCGCTGCGGGCGTCCTGGAGGTCCGTGACGATTCGGTGCGGCGACCCGGCCGAGCTGTCCCGCAGGAGGATCGCCCGCGCCTCCTTGTAGACGTACCCCGGGACCCCGGTCTCGAGGGCCCACTGGCCCTGGATCCCGTGGTGCGACTGGAAGAAGCTGCGCGTCCCGTGGTCACGACCGTGCTCGCGGTACGGGCGGATGTCGTACTCGAGCACCTCCGGCAACCGGCCGGCCTTTCCACCTGGCGCGCGGCTGTACACCCACCGGCCCTCGGCGTTCAGCGCGACGGACGCCCCCGCGGGCAGCTTCGCCCCGGAGACGATGGCCCGGTTGAGGAAGTCCTGCAGGACGCCGCCCGGCGGCACACCGTCGTCGAGCGCCTCGATGGCCGGCCCGAGCGCGTCCCGACGGCGGTAGAAGTACTCGCGCAGTCCCGGGTGGTCGCCCGCGACGCCGAGGCGCTGGATGATGCCGTCGAGCCGCGTCAGGTCGGCGGCGAGCAGCTGGTTCGCCGGGGGCAGGCACGGGCTGGCGCAGAGCGTGAGGATGCGCCGTGTCGCGTCGCTGAGACCCGCCAGCCGCTGCCGGACGCCGGTCACGTCGAGGATCGGGCGGGTCTCCGCGCTGAGCCCGCGCTCCCAGGGACTCAGTCCGCGCGACGCCTCCAGTGGCGCACGCTCGGCCGCCGACGCCTCGCGCATCGCCAGCCGCATCGCCTCCGCCTCGCTGACCGCGCGCTCGGCGCGGATGACCGCGGCGCGGGCGCGGAGCGTCGAGACGCCCTTGGCGATGCCCATGGTGACGAGCGTGACCAGGATCTGCAGGCCGCCCGCCATCAGGACGCGCGCGAGCCGCGCGGTCGCCTTCTCCAGGTCGAGCACCGTGCGGGCCGCCATCACGTCGGACAGGGCCAGGCCCAGCTCACCGAGCTGGGAGACGACGTCGACGCCGAGCTGGAAGAGCAGGTACACGTCGACCGCGACGTTGACGAACGGGATCATCTGCAGGACGACGATCACCGCCAGGCTCTTGAGGATGTCCGGCCCGCTGGCGAGCAGGGCCTGGAACGCCTCACCGCCCGCGTCGCCGAGCCAGCCCGCCTCCCACATCCAGCGCAGCGACGTCACGACCTTGTCGCCGTCCCCGAGCCCGCCGACCAGCCCGTCGGCCGTGCCCAGGGCATCGGCGAACATGCCGGCGCCGACGTCCCAGCCGGCGAGGACGCTCAGCAGCCCGACGAGAGCCGCGAAGGTCCCGTTGACCAGGGCGGCGTCGCCGAGGCCGAGCGCGTCCTGCTGGAGCGCCTGGAGCTCCTCCTCGGACATGGCGGCCCGTTCGCGCGCCCGCGCCGGCAGGTCGCGCAGCACCTGCTGCTTGTGCTCCACGAAGTCCTGGTAGTCGAGGTAGCGCGGCACGTAGCTGCCGTCCGCCACCGAGTCGGCGACCATGTCCGTCATCTGCTCCCAGGCCACCGCGAACGCCGCGTAGAACCGGAACTGGGCCAGGCGGACCGTCGACCGGGCGAAGTCGCCGGTGGCGTTCCCCGCGGGGAGCCGGACGTGGGTGACGGCGAGCCGGAACTCACGCAAGGCGCCGACCTCCGCCAGTGCGAGGGGCAGCCCCTTGTCGACGAGGCGCGGGGGCAGCGTGCCCGCCTCGGCCGCGAGTGCGCTGTGCCGCTGCGCCGACTCGGCGAGCACGAGCGCCGGGTCGGTGCCCAGCGTGAGGGCGGCGTGCACGCGTCCGGACCACGTCAGGGGGAAGCCCTTCGGGGTGGCGGCGAGGGCGAGGTCGGCGCCCGGACCGAGCGCGCTGAGCGTGTCCATCTCGGTCGTCGCCAGCTGGTAGGCCTCACCGATGAAGTCGTCGAGCTGGAGCTGCGTCTCGAAGCGGGGGTGCGCGCGGAACCGCAGCAGGAGCCCTGTCCGGCTCGCGAACGCCCGGAGGTACAGGTCGGAGTCCTGGGAGGCGTCGGCGTCGACCGCGTCGAGCTCGTCCTCGAGCTGGGCGACGAGCTCCGGGGTGCCCTCCAGGTCGTCCTGCCGCTGCACGGTGGGGCGTGGCGCCGCGGCGACGAGCTGCTGGACCGCGCGGTTCCCCGCCGACCGCTGCAGGCGCAGGAGGAGGTGTGCCGGGCTCCCCGGCGCCACCGGCCGGCTCTGCCCGGCGCTGCGCGGGTCGGTGGTCCGCTCGGCCGAGACCGCTCGCGCGGGCTCGTCGGCGGCGTGGCTGCTCTGCTCCACGGGCACCCCCGGTCACCGCGGGAAGGCGGGCGCAGTGTCCGCCCGACGCCCTCAGTATGGCCGCCCTGGCGCCGGTCGGCGCCGACCGTCAGGTACCGGTGACGGGCGCTGCCGCCGGACCGCTCGGTGCTGCGACCTCGTTGCCGTCGGCCCGCGGCGCCCCGGCGACCAGCACGCGGCCCACCACGGCGACGACGACACCCGCCGCCACGACGGCGAGCAGCGCGACCCGCAGGCTCGACGCGTCGGCGACGAGCCCCACCAGCATCGGTGACACCAGGAAGCCGACGCGCAGCAGCCAGCTCACGACCGTCAGCCCGACGCCCGCGGGCAGGCCGGGCAGCTCGTCGGCGGTGTGCATCACGGCGGGGATGAGCGTCGCGACGCCCAGCCCCGCCAGCGCGAAGCCGACGAGGGTGGTGGCCAGCGACGGCACACCGAGCGCGAGGCCCATGCCGAGCGCGATCGCGAAGCCTCCGGTGCGGGCCACGCGGCGCTGCCCGAAGCGGTCCACGACGCGGTCGCCGGTGAGCCGGCCCACCGTCATGGCGACCTGCAGCGCGACGAACGCCAGGCCCGCGGCGGCGGCCCCGACGCTGACCTCGCCCCGCAGGTAGAGCGCGCCCCACGACGAGCCCGCGTCCTCGACGAACGCCCCGCACGCGGCCAGGACGCCGAGGGTGGCGAGCAGCAGGACGGTCGGCCGGGCCACCTGGCGCAGCGACCGGGATCCCGGCACCGGTTCGGCGTCGGCGACGTCGCCCGTCCGCTCGGCGTCCTCCGGACCGCGCAGCAGGAACCGGTAGGCGAGCACGGCGACCACGGCGAACACGACGCCCGACGTGGTCAGGTGGGCGCCCAGCGGCACCTCGAGCCCGGCCGCCGCCGCGCCGAGCAGCCCGCCCAGCACGGCACCGACGCTCCACAGGCCGTGGAAGGCGTTGACGATGGACCGCCCGTACAGGCGCTGGACGCGGAAGCCGTGCGCGTTCTGCGCCACGTCGATGATCGCGTCGAGCGCGCCGGCCACGAAGAAGAGGCCCGCCAGCAGTGCCCAGCCGCCCGCGAGCGGCACGGCCGCCACCGACACCGCCAGAGCGACCAGCCCGAAGGACGCGACCGCCGCCGACCCGAGCCGCTGGATCAGCAGCGGCGCCAGCAGGCCCGCGGCCAGCGCGCCGAGCGGCATGGCGGCGATGGCGGTGCCGAGCTCGGTGTTGCTCAGGTCGAGCCGGTCCTTCACCTCCGGCAGGCGCGGGACGAGGTTGGCGTAGAGGACCGCGTTGACGAGGAACACCGCCGAGACGGCGGACCGGGCGCGGCGTGCGGCCGGGGGAACGGCGGGGATGGTCATGGTGCTCCGAGGTGGTCGCGGCGGGTTGTGGTCAATCGTACATACCATCTGTACGATTGAACACATGCCCAGGCCACGACGGCACGACCCCGACCGGCGGCAGCGTCTCCTGGACGCGTGCCTCGACGTCATCGGCGAGGTCGGCGTGGCGGGGGCGTCCACCCGGCGCATCGCGGCCGCCGCCGACGTGCCGCTCGGCTCGGTGACCTACCACTTCGACGGCGTCGACGCCCTCCTGCTCGAGGCGTTCGAGCAGTTCGCCCACCGCGTGAGCGGCCGGTTCGAGGAGTACCTGGCCGGCGCCCCGGACGTCGACGCGGCGCGGCGGGCGGTGGTCGACCTCATCACCGTGGACGTGCTGGCCGACCCCGGCGAGCTGGTCCTCACGCACGAGCTGTACACGCTCGCCGCGCGCGACCCGCGATACCGGCGGCTCACGCACGAGTGGATGGCCCGCAGCCGGCACGCGCTGGAGCGGCACTTCGACCCGGAGACCGCCCGGCTGCTGGACGCGCTCATCGAGGGCCTGTCCATCCACCGCGCCCTGGACACCGAGCCGCACGACCCGGACGAGGTGGTGCACGCCGTCGACCGCCTCACCCGGCCCGCCTGACGCGCAGGTCACACGGCGGTGAGCCGCTCCAGCTCGGCCCGCAGGTCCGCCGCCAGGGTGTCGGGGTCCGGGACGACCTCGGGGTCGGCGATCACACTGACGACCAACGTCCCCGCGTAGGACAGCGCCGCGAACGCGACGCCCACGTTCCCCGCGGTCCCCGTGATCGGGATGACGCGCAGGACCGGGGCGCCGGCCAGGGTCAGGCGCTCTGCGGGTCCGCGCAGGTTGGTGAGGAACGAGTTGACGAGGCGCTGCCGGTCGACCACCCACCGGAAGAGCCCGACCGCGGCGAGCAGACGGAAGGCCGGACCCACCAGTGCGGCGGACGCACCCCGCGTGCGCGTCTTGCGGACCCGCGTGCTGCGGGCGACCTGCGAGAGGCGCTCGGGCAGCCCACCCGTGACGGGCACCCGGACGGGCATCACGCCGACCCGGTTGCCCAGGTCCGCGCTGGTGGTCGAGGTGCGCGCCGAGACGGGGACCGAGACCACCAGCTCCTCGACCTGCTCGCCGCGCCTGCCCAGCGCGCCGGCCATCGCCGCGGTCAGCGCGACCAGCAGCACGTCGTTGACGGTGGCGCCGTGGCGTCGTCCGGCCGATCGCACCGCGTCCAGGTCCACCTCGACGGTGGCGACCTGCCGACGTGGCCCGGTCGGTGCGTTCCACGAGCACCGCGGTGCCCTGCGGTCACCGTCGCGGCGGCCGAGCTCGACCCGGCCGCCGCGCAGTCGGGCCACCGCTGACGGGGCTCTCCGCAGCCCGCGGACCCGTTCCCGCGTCGAGTCGCGCAGGAGGTCGAGGGCGTGCGGTGCAGGACGCGGAGCATCCGGCGTCCCGGTCGGCCCGTCGCCGTCGACGAGGCGGGCGAGCATGGCGAGACCCCCGATGCCGTCGGCCAACACGTGGTGCAGCACCATCACCAGCGCCACCCGGCCGCCCGCCAGGTCGGTGATCACGACGGCGCGCCACAGTGGTCGCGCCCGAGACAGCGGCCGGGTGACGGCGTCGACGGCGATCCGGAGCAGGGCGTCGTCGTCGCCGGCGCCAGGACACCGCACCCGCGACACGTGTGCGGCGACGTCGAAGCCGGGATCGTCCACCCAGTACGGCCTGCCCAGCCCCCACGGCGGCGTGACGAGGCGCTGCCGCAGCCGCGGGACGGTCGTGATCCGCTGGGCGAGCGCCGCCTCGATCTGCGCGGCTCCCACGTCGGTCCCGCCGTCGACGACCAGCACGGCGCCGACGTTCATCGGCACCGGGCCGACGTCCGTCGCCAGCTCGACCAGGTCACCGGGGCTGATGCGCTCCACCCCGGATCGTCTCGAGGCGGAGCTGCTGGGGATCACTGTCGTCACTGTGCCGTGACGGCGGCGGGTCAGGAAGAGGCGAAGGTCACGGACCGTCCAGCCACCGCGCCGCGGCCTCGAAGGTGTCGGTGGGCGTTCCGTTGAAGGCGATCGCGGCGTCCGCGGCGTGCCGGTGCACCAGGTTGAGGACGCGCTCGAACAGGTCGAGCTGGTCCTCGGGCTTGCGGATGCCACCGCCGACGACGACGACCTCCCACGACCGACGCCCCAGCGCCTCGGTGACGACCGCCTCGATGTCGTCGCTGCCGTCGAGCCCGAGCAGGCAGGTCTCGACGCCGACCCCCGCCTCGGCGAACCGGGCCAGGCCGGCGGCCGTCGCCCGCGCCACGGGCTCGGGGTCCCACGGCCCGGGCACCCGGTAGGGGTCGAGACCGATCACCAGGACGCGTGGCTCCATGCACCCATCCTCGGGCAAGGCCCCGCGCGCCGCCCCCCGGGGGTGGGGCGGCGCGCGGGACGGGAGCAGGCGGTCAGCTGGTCGGGAAGCTGTCCGCCGTCACGATCCGGCTGCGGACGAACTGACCGGACTGGGAGAGCTGCGAGGTGCCGTAGCTCGAGCCGGCGCAGGTGCCCGGTCGGAAGGCGGCGCTGCTCTCGTTCGCGTCCGAGTACGTCCAGTTGACGTGGCTGATCTTCAACGAGTCGAGCAGGGCGAGCCACGCCGTCGAGCTGGTGATGTCGACGGTGCCACCGCCGGTGGCGCTCGTCGTGCCCCACTCGGACACGAAGATCGGCAGCCGGCTCGCCGCGTTGCGCACCTCCGCGCGGTAGTTGTCCAGGTGCGACGCCGCGTAGAAGTGGAACGTGTACATGATGTTCGAGAACGACAGCGGGTTGGCCACGATCTCGGCCGAGCTGGACCCGTTCGAGACGCCGAGCGAGGACCAGCCGCGGGTGCCGACCAGGATCACCGCGTCGGGGTCCAGGTTCCGGATGATCGGGATGACCTGGTTGGCGTAGGTGCGGATCTGCTCCCAGGAGACGCCGTTCGGCTCGTTGGCGATCTCGTAGATCACGTTCTTCTTCGCCGCGTTGCGCGCCGCGACGTTGCGGAAGAACGTCTTCGCGTTCTCGAGGTTGACGTTGGGGTCGCCCGGCGTGAGCGTGTGGAAGTCGATGATCGAGTACATGCCGCGCGACTCGGCCTGGTCGACCAGGTCGTTCACCCGTGCCGTGAAGCCACTCGGGTTGGTGGTGTAGCCGTCCTCGTTCACGTACATCGCGATCCGCAGGACGTCGGCCTTCCAGTCGGTGGCCAGCGTGTTCAGCGAGGTCGTGTTGTAGCAGGACGGGAACCACTGCAGGCCGTGCGTGCTGACCCCGCGCAGCTGGATCGGCTTGCCGTACTGGTTGCACAGGTTCACCCCGCAGACGCGCAGCTGGCCGTTGATGGCCAGCGGCGTGGTGCCGGTGGGCGGCGGGGGCGTGGTGGTGGTCGTCGGGGTGGGTGTGGGGGTCGGCGTCGGGGTGGCCGTGGCCGAGCCCGTGCAGGTCACGCCGTTCACGGTGAACTGGGTAGGCACGGCGTTGGCGCCGCCCCACGAGCCGTTGAAGCCGAAGCTCGCGGTGCCGCCGGTGCGGACGGAGCCGTTGTAGCCCATGCTCCGCACGGTGACCGCGCTGCCCGACTGGGTGGCGGTCCCGTTCCAGGCCTGCGTGATCCGCTGACCGGACGGGAACGTCCAGCCGACCGTCCAGCTGTCGAGGGGATCCCCGAGGTTGGTGAGCGTGACGTTGGCGCCGAAGCCCTCGCCCCACTGGTTGGTGACCGCGTAGTCGACCTTGCAGCCGGCCGCGGCCTGCGCCGAGGAGACGGCGACGGCGCCGACCCCCGTCATCGTCAGCAGGGCCGCGGACAGCCACGCGGTCACCCTGGAGCGCTGTGCCATGGGACTCCTCGTCGTCGAGTGGGCGGGGGTCGCCCGTCTGGAGTCGAGGGTGGGACACGCGGCGTCTTTACCGCTAGAGACGCGGAGCGACGTAAACGTTTCAGGACGGGTCGATCCCCCGCCTCCGGTGCTCCGCGCGCTCAGGACACCGGAGCCCGGGTGTGGTCGTCGCCGAGCCGCGCCGGCCGCATGCCGGTCGCGGCCGACACGGCGGCGACGACCACCAGCGTCGACCCCGCCACGACGAGGGCGGAGCCGTAGCCGGCCGCGTCGCCGAGCAGACCGCCCAGCGGCGCGGCGACGACGATGACCGCTCGGTTGGCCGACCGCCTGGTGGCGTTGGTCCGACCCTGCAGCCGGTCGGGGGTCGCGGTCTGCCAGTACGCCATCTCGTTGGCGTTCTCGGCGCCCATGCACAGCCCGAGCAGCAGCTGCCCGAGCGCGAAGACGGCCCATGCCCGCCCGCCGCCCCACGTGCCGTCGACCGGGCCACCAGGTACGAGCAACGCCGCCGCGGCCATCACCACCCAGGCCGTCCCGGTGCCCAGACGTGCGGCGATGATGACGTGCCCGGCGCCCCACCGGTCGCCGAGCCGGACCGCGACGGAGGAGCCGACGAGCGCCCCGACCCCGGCGACCGCCAACGCCAGGCCCAGCGTGGCCGGGCTCAGGTGGAGGGTCCGCAGCGCGAAGGCCGTCATCACCGCACCCGCCACGGCCGAGCAGGCGAACCACGCGTGGGTCGAGAGCGCGAGCGGGCGCAGGGTCGGGTGGCGGTAGATCCACCGGAGCCCCTCGCCGATCTCCGGGCCGATGTCGCGAACGCGGCGCTCGGCAGCGCCGCGCGGCTCGTCCACCCGCACGGTCGCCATGAGGACGGCGGAGGCGAGGTAGCTGACGGCATCCACGACCACGGCGACGGGCGCTCCCAGCAGCTGCACGAGACCGCCGGCGACGGCCGGCCCGCTCGCCTGTGCCACGGCGTCCGACTGGTCCAGGCGGGCGTGCGCAGGTCCGAGCAGCCGCGCCGGGACGAGCCGCGGGACGAACGACTGGAACGCCGCGTCACCGACCAGGGTGCACAGGCCGAAGACCGCCATGAGCACCCCCAGCCACCCGACCGTCAGCGACCCGGCCGCCGTCAGGACGGGGATCGCCGAGAGCGCCACGGCGCTGAGCAGGTCGGTCGCGACGAGCAGGGGTCGGCGCCGCACGCGGTCGACGAGCACCCCGGCGAGCAGCCCGAACAGCAGGTACGGCACCCATCGGGCCGCGTTGACCAGCCCGACGTCCACGGCGTCGCCGGCCAGGACGTCGACGACCAGCACCTGGATCGCCAGGACGGTGACGTAGCTGCCGAACGCCGACGTGGTCGACGCCGTCCACAGGCGGGCGAAGCCGCGCGAGTCGCGCAGCGTCGCCGGTGCCGGACCGTGGGACGTCACCGGTACTCGACGACCACCTTGAACGGGTGCGGGGCGTCGAGCGGGGCCGGCCGGCGCTCGTCGACCGAGAAGCACACGGAGTACAGCGCGTAGAAGTCCTCGAACGGGGCGTCGTCGGCCTCGAACGAGAAGTCGAGCACGACGTCGCACCCCTGCTGCCGCGCCGCGCCCGCGACGTCGACGCCGCCGAGCGACCACGTACCCTCGCCGCGCAGCAAGGCGCCGAGCAGCCGCACCGCACGGTCCACGACCGCGTCGAGCGAGCCCAGCACCAGGTTCGCCAGACGCAGGGCGGCCTCGTCGGGACCGGCCGCCGTGCCCCGGACCAGCACCTCGACGTCGTCGGGCAGCACGACGAGCCAGTCGTCCGTCACCGAGCCGTCGAGCTCGGTGGCCCGTCGCAGGTGCGTGCTCTCGATGGTCACGGCAGGCCCTTCGGTCGACGTCGCGGACACCGTACCGGCGACCGGGCGGGCTCAGTCCCCGGCTGCGCGCAGGAACGTGTCGCGGAAGCCGTCCGCGTCGAGCTCGAACCGGCCGACGGTGACGCCGCCGGAGTGGGTGAGGAACATCTCGACGGACTCCAGGTACGCGCGGTAGTGCTCGGTCGACGTGGTCCGGATGCTCAGCGACGTGACCGCGACGTCGGTCATCGCCGCGATGGTCGCGTTCTCCGCCCAGCGCCCGGCCTTGACGTCGTCGAGCGTCCGACCGAGCCGGGCCACCGACTCCAGCCCCGTCTCGAAGAGTCTCCGCTCGCGGAACGTGTAGACCTCGAGAACGCTGTCGGCCGCACCGGGGACCTTGGTGCGCAGCTCCAGCGTGGTCCACCGACCGTCGATGCCGTCGTAGTAGAAGTCGCCGTCGGAGTCGAGGTCCCCGCTCTCCCACAGTGCCGGCCAGAAGCTCTCGGCGTCCGGGTGCGGCACGTCGGGCGCCACGACCACGAGCTCGGTGTACAGCAGCATCTGCCACCCTCCTTCGAACGCCGTCGGCACGAGCCGGCCGGCACGGTGAGCCCGCCTAGAGGGCGAGGTCGATCTTGCCCCAGACGGGGATGTGCGCCAGCTGCGACGCGTCGATGGCGCGGATCCCGAGGTCGTGCTTGAACCGCGCCTTGTACAGCCGCTGCAGCTCGTCGCGCTGAGAGTTGGTGAGCGGCTTCTCGTGCACGAGCGTGATGTCGAGGTCGCGTTCCTTGAAGTCGGTGATCAGCTGGCCGAACTTGTCCTTCTTGCCCGGGTTGAACGTCGCGCCGGTGACCCGGGAGCCGGTCGCGAACCCGGTGGTACCGGTGCGACCCTTCGACGCCAGCCAGTCCTTGATCAGCTGCTGCGCCTCGGCGAACTCGTCGGGCGTCATGCCGTGCGGCACCGTCGGGACCTCGATGCGCGCCGCCGCCAGCCGCGCGAGCTCGCCCTCCTTGAGCGTCGGGTTCGCCGCCCGGAGCTCCGCGACGAGCTCGACGTTGTGCTTCTGCGACGCGACCTGCGACTCCACCGCGGAGATCGCGGCCTGCCGCTTGGCGGCGTCCGTGATGGTCCCCGCCTTGGCCAGCTGCGCCTCGAACGCGGCGAGCTCCTCGGGCGTGAACTTGGCGCGCAGCGCGGCCAGCTCCGACTCGAAGACGGCGGCGTCCGCGTCCGTGAACAGCTTCGCCGCCTCGTCGTCGATCTTGGTCAGCGACTCCTTCGGCAGGTCGGTCTTCGCGCCCTTGAACGCGTCGTAGGACCGGCGCAGCGAGCGGAACGTGTCCGGCAGGCGGAGCACGAGCTTGCCGATGCCGTACGCGGCGATGAGGGTCTGCGTGACGTCCCACGCCTGGAGGAACTGCTTGCCCTCCGGCGACTTCGCGATGTCGGAGCGGAACGAGTTGATGACGATGGCCGCGGCCGCCACCGTGGTGTCGAGCACGGCGATCACCTTGGCCAGGCGCGACGCCTTCGTCAGCAGCCCCGCGCCGCCGGCGAACAGCAGCCCGACGTCGACGGCCAGGTGCAGCTCGCGGCTGAACTGCTCGTTCTTGAACGAGATGAGCGACGCGGCGGGCATGTACATCGTCTCGCCCTCGACCGCGTTGGCGAAGTCCTCGTCCATGAAGAAGTGCACGCCGATGATCTCGTCGGGCTCGAGCACCTGGTCGGCTGTCTTCATGCCGAACGGGCCCGCGTTGATCCAGTAGGCGACGCGGATCTTGCCCTCGTCGGTGTACTCGACCGTCTCGTAGTAGAACCGCTTGTTGTAGGTCGCCTTGATGATCCCCGGGTCTGCCCAGGGGAAGATCTTCGCCGCCTGCATCTGGCGCAGCGCCGCCTCGGGATCCATGGCCGCGAACACGATCGACCGCAGCACCGCGTAGAACTGCTTGTTCTCCGCCCCGTCGAGGACGCTCTCGAGCTTCTTCAGCAGGCCGGACTCGTTGGCCTTGAGCTCCGCACCGAGCGCCTTGACGTCGGAGGACGGCGTCGAGGTGAGGAGCCGCAGGATGCTCTGCTCGTCCTCGTCTCCCACCGAGAAGCCGTCGGCGAGCTGGCGGACCAGTGTCATCCGGTCCGCCAGGCTCAGGTAGAACATGGCCCGGGCAGGCATCGCCGCGACGAGCGAGTCGACGTCCCAGGTCCCCGCGGCGGCGGCCTTCATCACGTCGGCGATCTCGCCCGGCGCCGCCGTCTTGGCGGCCACGAACTCGTCGACGGCCGTCTCGAGCGCGTCCAGCGAGGCTGCCGTCCCGCCGCCCTGGCTCAGGTAGTTCTCGACGTCGGCGTCGGACAGGGCCTGGATCTTCGCGGCGACCTTGGCCAGCCGGCCGTACATGGCCGGGGTGATGACGACTCCGCCGGCCCGGGTGCGGATGACCAGCCCGACCTTCGCCGGGAGGTTCTGCACGAAGGCACGCTGCGCCAGGACCTCGCTCTGGATCTGCAGCCACAGCTCACGCCGGCCCGTCTGCTCCTGCGTGATCTTCGTCCCGGCCGGGGTGTCGGTGGCCTGGTAGTAGCGGCGGTCGATCTCGTCCAGGAGCGCCTGCTTCTCGCCACCCGCGGGCATCCTCGCGAACGCCTCGGCCCGGTCCGACGTGCCCGAGATCGCCCCGTCGCCCTCGACCGCCAGCCCGAGCGGCTCGGCGGTCGCCTTCGAGCGGGCCGCCCGCAGGGTGCTGGGCAGCACCAGGACGCGCACCGGGCTGTCCGACGCGGCGTACTGCTCCTTGACGTTGCGCCACCGGGTGCCGGTGAGCCCGAGCTGCGCGTTCGTCGTGGCGATGAACTGGTCGCGCGTCTGCGGCGTGGAGAAGTGGATCGCGATGGGCACGCGGTCGTTGCCGTCGCGCTGCACGACGACGCCGCCGGCGCTGGTTGCGGGCGCTCGCACCAGGCGCGCCACGACGCGGTTGCCGGCGAGCCGCTGCCAGGACCGCAAGGCCCCGGCGTCCACCGGGACGGGACGGCCCCCGCCGGGCGGTTCCGGCAGCCGGCGCTCCGCAGGACGCACCACCGGCCGCTGCGCACCGGCAGGATCGGGAGCGGCGACGTGTCCCGGACGCGGCATCGGCGGCTCCCCCCACGGACGCAGATCCTCCAGGGTGCTGCCCGGGCACGGTCGTCGGCGCGGTCTTCGGGGGCAGGTCCGGGACAAGCGGGTCTGCCCGTTCGGGCACGTGTGCCACCGTGCGACTGCGGCTGCATCAGGCACGCTGTCCCTCATGAACCCGCGGCTGCGCGACGGACTCCTCGGGGCGGCGGTCGCCGTCCTCGTGCTGGTGCTCGCCGTGGGCATCTTCGTGTGGTCGATCAGCGACCCGGCGGGGGGCGGCGCAGCGGCGTCCTCGGCGCCGGTGCCGGGCCCGAGCACCGGAGGAACGGTCGCGCCCCCCTCCGACCTCGACCCCGCGGAGATGTGGCTCGACGACCTGGTGCTCGACGCGGGCCTCGTCGTCCTGCCCGACTCGACCCTGAGGGACGTCACGGTCACCGCCCAGGGCGCACGCACCGGGCCTGACGGGCTCGTCGCGACGGCCATGGTCGTCGACGCCACGGTGCCGTTCGAGGTCGTGGCGGCGCAGATCGGTCAGGACGCGGTGGTGCGGTCGGGCGGTGCGTCGGTGGCGGTCGTGGAGCGCACGGTCGAGATCGCCGGCCGCAGCTTCGACGTCGTCGCGTCGGGCGAGGTCGACGTCGTCGGCGGGCGGCTCGTCGTGGAGCCGACCACGATCGACATCGGCGGGCCGTCGTTCCTGGCCGGGTTGATCGGGTCGGTCGTGCGGGGGCTCGTCACCATCGAGCACGAGGTCGAGGGCCTCCCGGAGGGGCTGGTCCTGCAGGACGTCGACGTCCGGGACGACGGGTTCCGTGCGCACCTGCGCGGCGACGACGTCCGCATCGTCTTCCCGGCCGCATCGTAGGGCCCGCAGCCCCCGGTGCGTGACCCCGCGGTCACCCCCTCGTCGGGTGGTTCAGACCTGCGGCGACGCAGCCCACGAGCCTGCGAGCGATCGACCCGTCGTCGTCGAGCCGCGGGTTGAAGATGGTGACCTCCAGCCCCACGGCGTGCCCGCTGCCGACGGCGACCCGGAGAGCTGCCTCGAGCTCGTCCCAGGCGAGACCGCCCGGCATCCGGTAGTCGACCGCGGGCATGACGGCGTCGTCCAGGACGTCGCAGTCGACGTGGACCCAGAAGCCGTCGATCCCGTCCCGCGTCAGGTGCGCGACGGCATCCTCCGCGGCCCGCTGCATCCCGCGCGCACGCACCTCGGCCAGGTCGATCACCCGGATTGGGGTGCCCTCGATGCGCCGGCTCCCGTACTCCTCGGCCTCCTGCGCATCCCGGCGGCCGAGGTGCACCACGTCGTCGTCGCGCACCAACGGGCCGCGTCCGTCGAGGTCGGTCACGATGCGGGGGCCGCGTCCGGTGACCAGGGCCAGGTCCATGGACGCAGCCTCGCCGTTCGGCTCCGCCTCCGGTTGGTAGAAGTCAGCGTGGGCGTCGACGAACAGCAGCCCGTGACGCCCCCGCCCGCGCAGGGCCAGCATCGAGCCCAGCACGATCGAGCAGTCGCCACCGAGGACGACCGGGAGGTCGCCGGCGTCGAGCACCGCGGACACCGCCTCAGCCAGGTCGTGGGCGTAGTCCCGCAGACCGGTGGGGTTGAGCAGCCCCGTGACCGGGTCCCGCGCGGGGTCGTACGGCGGAGGCTCCACACGCCCCGCTCGACGCGCCCCGATCGCCTCGGCCAGCCCGGCACCGAGGAGGGCCTCGGGAAGGTGCTCGACGCCCCGCGGGAAGAGCCCCAGCACGGACGGCGCCTCGACGATGGCGTACACCATGAACCCATCGTGCTCCGGGTGTTCGATGCCGGCCAGCCCGAACGGCCTCGCACGCATTTCTTCGCCGTGACCGGAACCGTTCGTACGTTTCCGCACGAGTCATCGGGATTTCGGCATGGCCACCAACGGGTGAATGTGCGCAGGTGGGCTCCGGAACAGGACGTTCGCCCTTGTCGCTGCGGGAATGCCGCCCATACTCTCCGCACGCAGGGCCGCCTGGCCCCCGAGTCCTTCCCCTGGAGCTGACCATGTTCCGACGCGCCTCCAGAACCACCCTCGCCGCGGGCGCCCTCGCCGTGAGCGCCCTGCTCATCGCCGGTGCGACCAGCGCCGCCTCCGCACCAACGATCGTCACGACGGTGTCCGGCAGCGTCGTCGTGAACGGCTCCGGGGGGCCGGCGACCGGCAGCACCCTCAAGGTCTTCACGCAGCTCGGGAATGGCGACGACCTCTACGAGGCGGACGTCCACAACGTCGTCGTCGGCGGAGACGGCACGTACTCGCTGAACCTGGCGTACGCGACGAACTATTACGTCGAGTTCGAACCCGGTGCGGTGTGGCAGTCGGCGTCCACTTCGGCCACTCCCTACAGCACGGCGTACATTCCGGACTACAGCTTCTTCGGGGCCGTTCCGGGAAAGCCGGTGACCTGTTCGGTCGACGCCGTGCCCTCCGCGTCCTGGACCAAGGCTCAGCACCCCACCTACGGCCCGTACTGGGTCGGCGCGTACTCGTCCGTCGACTGCGACAGCCAGGACGTGACGTACAACCCGACGTACCGGTTCTTCAGCCCGACGTTCAGCAACGCGCACTTCTTCACCAACAACGGCATCGAGTCGTGGAACATCCGCAACACCGATCCGAACTGGGTCTACGAGAGCATCGCCTTCTACACCGTGAGACCGAGCGACGACGGCACGTGCGCCGCAGGCATCCCGGTGTTCCGGTTCCACTCGTCGCTGGTGCAGGAGCACTTCTTCACCAACAGCGCGGCGGAGAAGGCCCACCTCATCGCCACCGACCCCACCTGGGCCTACGAGGGCGTCGCGTACTGCGCCTTCGCGGACGCCCAGCCGGGGACGACGGCGCTGTACCGGTTCTGGTCGTCGGAGTTCGGCAAGCACTTCTTCACGGCGAGCGCGGCCGAGAAGGACCACATCATCGCCACCGACAGCCGATGGGCCTACGAGGGCATCGCGTACTACGTCACCCGCTGAGACGGACGCACCGCTCATGGCCGGACGCGTGCCCGCCCGCGTGAACCGGCGCCCGAGCGCCACGAGGGCCGCCACCGTCGCACTGACGGTGGCGGCCCTCGCGCCGCTGGCCGTCATCCCCGGCGGGACGTCGGCGTTCGTGCTGGGCAAGCTCCTGGCGGTCGCCGTCGCCGTCGTCGTCGCGAGCCTCGCTCCCGCCTCCGGCCGGCTGCCACGCACCGTCGTCGTCGCGCTCGCCGCCGGCTCCTGCCTGCTGCTGGCCGCCGCCCTCGCGTCGAGCGCTCCCGTCGCCGCACTGTTCGGCCGATGGCCGCGCTACGAGGGGCTGATCGCGCTTCCGCTCTACCTCGGCGCGGGATGGGTGGGGGCGCGCCTCCTGGGGCCTGAATCCGGATCCCGCGTCTGGGCCCGCCTGCACGGGGCCCTCTCCGCGACCGCGATCGTCATGGCGGCGTTCGCGCTGATCGAGCTCACCGGCGCCCGTCCGCTCGGCGGCGAGGGCCTGCGGTCGGGGTCGCTGCAGGGCAATGCGACCGAGATGGGATTGCTCGGGTTGGTGGTCCTGGCCGTGCTGGCGCCCGCTGCGCTGCGCGGACGCCGTGCTCTCGTCGTGTCAGGTGCCGTGGCCGCAGGAGCGCTCGTCGCCCTGTCGGGGTCGCGCGCCGCGTACGTCGGGACGCTCGTCGTCCTGGTGGGGCTGGCGTTGCTGGGGCAGGGAAAGGCGCGTCGGGTGACGGGGCGTCCCCTCTGGCTCGCCTCCGCCGCCGGCGCGGGCGTCGTGACCCTCGTGCTCGCCGTTCCCGCCTCCCGTGAGCGGCTCTTCGCCGGCGACACCGTCAGCGGGCGGCTCGCGCTGTGGTCGCAGGCGACCGCGCTGCTCCGGGACCGGCCGCTGAAGGGCGCGGGACCCAGCGGCTATCTCGACGCGAGCGTCCCCTACGTGACGCTCGAGTGGGTCAGGGACGTGGGGATGCGCACCCCTCCCGACAGCCCCCACCTCTGGCCCCTCCAGGCGGCAGCTGCAGGAGGGATCGGCCTGGCGGTGCTCGCCTGCGTCACAGCCGTGCTGGCGACCGTGCTGGCCGTCCGCGCCTGGCGCGTTGCCGCACCCGAGCGACGCGCCGAGCTGGCGGGGCCCCTCGTCGCCGTGCTGGCGTACGGGGTCGCCCTGCTCACGCACTTCACCGCGGGGGGCACGACGCCACTGGTGGCTCTCCTGGCCGGGGCGTGCCTCGCGGTGCCTACGGTGACCCCGGTGCGGGTCACGATGCGCTCCCGTGCCCCCGTCCTGGCCTGGCGACTCACCGGCGCCGTGCTCACGCTCACGCTGGTCGCCGCCGTCGTCGCCGAGTGGTCGGTCGCCGCCGGGTTCCGCTCGATGAGCCGAGGCGACGTCGCCGGCGTCGACTCCGCGTTCACCACAGCCACACGGTTGCGGCCGTGGGACGCCGACGTGCCGTCCCAGGCCACACAGGCGCTGGCGGCGCTGGCGTCGGCGGGGGTCCCCGGCGCGGCCGATGCCTGCGTCGCCTGGGGCGAGGTCGCCCGCCGCCGGATCCCCGACTCCATGCAGGCCGGGCTGGCGTACGCGGTGGGCCTGCGCCTCTCCGGCGACACAGCGGCGGCACGCTCCGAGCTCGACCGGCTCCACGCCCGCAGCCCGTACGACTCCCAGGTCCTCCTGCAGCGGGGTGTCCTCCTGCGGACGACCGGCGACGCCGCCGGCGCCCGGGCCGATCTCACCCGCGCCCTGGACCTCGCCCCGGGAGACCCCGTGGTCCTGCGGCAGCTGGACCTGCTCGACGGGTAGCTCCGTCCGTGACCAGCGCGCCCTGCCAGCGGCACGAGAGTCACGCCCCTTCCGCGAGCTGCAGGCGCATGACCGGCCGACTCACGTAGGTGCGGCCGATCTCGTGGAAGCCGGCCGCCTCGAACATGGTGAGCGTGCCGGTGAACAGGGCCGAGCCGGAGACTGTGGCCGCGCTGAGCCGGGCGACGTCGACGGGGTGGCCCTCGACGGCCGAGGCCCCGTGCCGACGGGCGTGCTCGACGGCGGCCACCAGCAGGGCGGTCCCGACACCCGCGCCGCGGAGCTCGCTGCGGACGGTGACGCAGGTGACCCACCAGACGGCCGGGTCGTCGTCGCGGAGTCGTCGCAACGCCCGGTTCGCCATCACGCCCGGCAGGGTCGCGCGCGGAACGACCCGGGTCCACCCCGCGGGGCCGCCGTCGACGTAGGCGACGAGACCCACGGGGACGTCGGCCGTCTCGATCTCCCGGTGCAGCTCGTCGCGGTTGCTCGGCTGGTCGTGCGTGCGGAACCGCTGGCACCAGCACGAGTCGGGCCTGGACGCGCGAGCTCCGAACGCCGCGACGACATCGGACCAGCGCTCGGGCGTCGCGGCCTCGACGCGAACCCTCGTGCGGAGCTCGCTCACCCGTGCCCCCCCGTCGTGCGGCCTCCTGCGGGCCGCGGCGGAACGACCATGTCGAGGCTAGCGCCGCTCAGACCGCGGCGAGCGGCTGGTCCTCACGGGCGGTCACGAGCGGCGCGTTCGCCTCCAGGACCTCGCGGTACGGGCGCAGGTGCGTGAACAGCTCGTCCTTCAGCGGGTTGCGGCGCCGGGTCACGACGACGCGCACCTGGTAGACGGCCACGGCGACGTTGGCCAGCAGCGACAGGGCCGACACGACGAACAGGGCGGTCGGGTTGTGCGAGGAGTCGATGGCGAACTGCGAGGACGTCACGAACGTGGGCACCGCCATCGTGAACATCATCCACAGGGCGAGCGTGTGCGCGCGGTGCTGCAGCCAGGCGCCCTTCTTGAGGAAGAACGCGGGCACGGTGCAGGAGATCAGCAGCGCGGCTCCGGCGTAGAAGGCGTGGTCGCCGACGCAGTTGTAGACGTACGCGAAGTTCCACAGGTCGTACGCGATGATCCAGAACCAGAGCATGTCGGGCCAGACCATGTCCTTCGACTTGTCGCGCGACACGATGATCCCGACCCAGCCGCAGATGGTCAGCGCGTTGAGGATCCCGGCGATCCCGTTCATGTAGTTCCAGACGCCGCCCACCATGAACACGCCGTCGTGCATGCCCTGCAGGCCCGCCACCTCGAAGTCACGGACGACCGCCTCGCCGATGTTGACCGCGAGGATCAGCGCGGGGAAGAGCAGCATCCAGCGGTTCCTGGACAGTCGCCCGACGTACCGGAGAGCCATGAAGCCGAGGCAGCCGGCCAGCGCGGAGTAGACCTTCACCCAGTGGAACCAGGTGCCGGTCGAGGAGCCCTCACCGGCGGTCGTCGGCCACACGAACACGGTCAGGACCAGGGGCAGCGCGACGAAGAACCCGATCCCGGCCCACTTCCAGCGGCGGGTGACCTCGTTGAGCACGATGAGGGCGCCGAGGACGACGAACCACATCGCCCACGACTGCCATCCGATGGTGTCGAACAGGAACATCGCGACCTCCTTGCGGACCGCCCGCGGCCGCCATGGCTGCGGGGCTGCCCGACGGTAGGAAGGCACTGGCCCGCCCGGCACTGGACAGGGGGCGGGATGTGTCCAGTCCGGGGTGGGCAGGGGCATCGCCGGGCGCGCCCCTGGTCGCCTCCTGGGACCTTCGGCCCACGACGACGGGGGTCGGCGGACCGTTGGAGGGAGTGTGAGCCCAGAGGTGAGTCCGCACGCGCGCCGCACGGACGCGCGCGACTCGCTCGCGGCGGCGCTCAAGGCGCGGCTGCGCTCGGAGCCGCTGGCCCAGGTCACGGTCACGCACCTGACCCAGGACTGCGGGCTGACCCGGCAGGGGTTCTACTACCACTTCCACGACGTGCAGGAGCTCGCCCTGTGGGTGTTCGAGACCGAGGTCGCGGAGCAGGTGCGCGTGTCGGCCCACCATGACGAGTGGGCGGACGGCCTGGTGCGGCTGATGGCGTACCTGCGGGACAACCGGTCGTCGACCACCGCGGTCCTCGACGGGCTCGGCCGAGCGGGGCTCGAGCGGTTCCTGTTCTGGCAGATGAGGCCGGTGACCGAGGCCGTGGTCAGGGAGGTCGGCGGCGGGGGTCCGACGAGCCCGGAGGACCGCGCGCTCGTCGTCGACTTCTACACGTCGGCCGTGCTGGCGGTGCTGCTGCGGTGGGTCTCGGACGGGATGACCGGGGACCCGTACCGGCTGGTGGGGGACGTGGAGCTCATGCTGCACGGCTCGGTGCGGGAGTCCGTGGCGCGGCTGGACGCCCGGGCGCGCCCCCCGCACGCCCGGGCGCAGCCGGTCTAGAGGACGACCTCGAGGACCTTGCGGATCGCGAAGTCGCCGCTGCGGATCTCGACCTCCTCGCGCGCGACCAGGACGGCGGAGTCGCGGTCGATGCGGTAGGAGACGTCCCGCGTGTCCGGCAGGAGGACCAGCTGGGAGTCGTTGCGCCCGTCGCAGCGCAGCTGCCGCTCGAGCTCGGCGATCGCGCGACCGAGAGACTCGTCGACGTCGATCTCGTACCCGTCCGACGGTGCGGCCTCGACGGCGTCGACGATCGCGACGGTCCGGTCGGAGATGCTGCACACGGTGCCCCCCGCGTCGAGCGTGACGCTCACGTGACCGTCGTGGCCCCGAGCCATCGGCGTCCCGTCGTACAGCTGCCGGAAGTGGGCGGTGAAGTCGGCGATCGCCACTTCGGTCTGCTCGCCGTCCCGGCTCACGCCTGCGTGCTCGGTGACCGTGAGGGCGTCGAGGACCAGCTCGGTGTCCAGCTCGAGCGAGCGGACCGCCTGCTCGGCGATCTCCCGGGCGGCGTCCAGGTCGATCGGCCGGGCGTAGCGGTCCGGCTCGGCCAGGAAGACCTCGTAGGACCCGTCCGGCGACAGGACGAGACGCGGGCCGACGAGGGCGTCGTCGACACCCTCGTGACGGTGCTCGGGATCGGGCGACGCCGCCGCCGCGAGGTGCGCCCGGACCCCGAACCGGTCACCCAGGTGCTGCGCGGCCTCGTCGTCGACGGACCGGCGCCCCACGGAGAGGCGCATCGGTGACGGGGGGACCGTGATCGTGATGACGACCTCGATCACCGCGGGTCCCGCCCATCTCCACCAGTACCAGCTGTCGGAGACGGCACCGCCGTGGAACAGCCGCTCGTTCCAGAGCCGGTCCTGCGCCTCCTCGGCGGTCGCGCCGCAGGCGGTGGACGACGGCCGGTGGTTGGTCAGGGTCGAGAACGCCGCGTCCTGCCACGCCTGGCTGAACGACTTCCCCTTGTTCCACTCCCGGAAGAACCCGGCCCCGAGCCCGCCGACGTCGTAGGTGAGCCCGTCGAAACCGAAGATCATCCGTGCGCCGTGGTTCGGTTCCGCCCACGTGCGCCAGGGGTTCTGCCCCCCGTGCATCTCGAGGGAGTGGCACCCGTGGAGCATCAGGTAGCGCAGCCGCTGGTCGCCGAACGTCATCCGCGTGGACTCGGCCAGGAAGGTGTTGTCCCAGGTGCGGCCCATCGCGGCGACGTAGCGGCCGTCCGCGGCCATGCCCATGTGCGTGTACGCGTGCAGCACCCGGACGGAGTCCATGCCGAGGCTGTCCTGCCAGTTGTCGTACTCCCGGTTGAACCGCCACTCGCGCACGTCGTCGTCCTGCGCGTGGAAGTTGATCCCGTTGAACTGCCGGACGTAGTCGAGGAACGCGGTCACGTCGCCGTGCGGGGTGCTCAGTGCCGCGTCCCCGTTCGGGAACACCTGCACGGAGACACCCGCGTACATGTTGTCGGCCACTGTTCTCCCCCTGGCACGGTGCGGCCCGGTGCGGGCTGCATGCCGAGGAGGAGGGCGACCGTCTCCGTGCTGATACCTCGTTGCTCAGGGCTCGTCGACGACCACGGTCGGCGTCATGTAGTCCGTCAGCCACTGCTGCGTCTCCAGCGGCAGGCAGTCGGTCTCCCACATCGACGCGAGCGCGATGCCGGTCAGCGGGTCGGTGCCCTCGCCGGTGAGGTCGGGCAGGCGGTACTCCTGCGGGACGTCGTCCGGATGGAGCAGGCGCTCCATCCCCCAGCGGGCGTGCTCGTCCGCGGTGATGGTCTCGGTCAGCCGGTCGTAGGTCAGCAGCGTGATCGGGTCGTCGACGGGGCGCACGTCGAAGTACGCCGGGTCCGCGGCGAGCAGCTGCTGCGCGTACGCCTCGCGGCACGCGTCCGACCCGGGGGTCAGTCCGACCAGCATCTGGCTGGGGTCCGCTGTCGTTCCGTCGTCGGGTTCAGGGGACGGCGCGGGCTCCTCGGAGCTCACCACGGGCGTGGGGACCGGCGGCGCGGTCTCCTGGACGGGGGAGCCCACCGTGGCGCTCTGGCAGCCGACGAGGAGCGCCGCTCCGACGATCAGCGAGGCGCACGCGGTCGCGGTACGCAGGTCGGTTCTCATCAGGCCCTCTCGCGGGGCCTCGGTCGGGGCCCGTCACACCGCTCATCGGCACGTGTGACGCGTCGCTGAATGGTGCATTCGGGTTGCAGGGTCACGACTTCGTGTACGCCGCCCTCTCGGGGACACTGGACGACAGCAGCTACCGCATCGACGAGGAGTCACCGTGCCTGAAGGAACTGTCCGCTGGTTCGACGCCGAGCGGGGGTTCGGCTTCCTCTACCTCGGGGACGACGCCGAGGACCTGTTCGTCCACGCGTCCGAGATCGTCGGGACCGAGGACGCGCTCCGCGAGGGGCAGCTCGTCGAGTTCGAGCTGGGCGAGGGTGACCGCGGCCCGCAGGCCCGCCGCGTCCGGATCACGGGCGACCACGCCCCGGACGCACTCCTGGGCGTGCTCGGCACCGTCTCCTGGTACGAGCCGGGCAAGGGCTACGGCTTCATCACGCCCGACGGCGGGGGCGCGGAGATCTTCGTGCACAGCTCCGCCATCGTCGGCGGCGGCGTGATCTCGGACGGGCAGCGGGTCGCGTTCCTCGTCGTCGAGGGGGACAAGGGTCCGCAGGCCGACCACCTGCTGCCCCTCGGGGCGGACGCGATCGGGCGGCCTCGGGCGTCCGACGGGGCCGACGGCACCGTGTCCTGGTACGAGGGGGAGAAGGGCTTCGGGTTCGTCACCCCCGACGCCGGCGGCGAGGACCTCTTCGTCCACGTCCGGTCGCTGCCCGCCGGAGTGACCGAGCTGTCCGAGGGCGATCGCGTGACGTACGACGTCGGCACGAGCGAGAAGGGGCTCCAGGCCCGCAACATCCGGCTGGTGTCGAGCACGCCCGCGCCGGCACGCGGACCGTCCGGCCCCCCGCGGGACTCCGGCGCCCCCGTGCGCGGCGGCGAGGGTGTGGTCGCGCGCTACGACGCGGACCGGGGGTTCGGCTTCATCACGCCCGACGAGGGTGGTGCGGACCTCTTCGTGCATGTGTCGGTGGTGAGGGGCGCCGACGCGCTGCAGGAGGGCGACCGCGTCCGGTACCAGGTGCGCCAGAGCGACCGGGGACCGCAGGCCGACCGCGTCGAGCGGGCCTAGGACCCGAGGGTCCGGAAGGGGTCGGCCGCGGCGACGAGCTCGACGGGGACCTCCGGCACGAGCCCCGCCAGCCAGCGGCGGGCCTCGGCCATCCCCTCCTGCTCCGAGGGGACGTGCCCGACCACGACGACGCCGGCGCACACCCCCGCGGTGACCGCGTCGGCGGCGTACTCGCCCGTCTCCCACTCGTGTCCCTCACCGAGGACGAGCACGTCGACGTCCGGCCGGGCGAGCAGCTGCCGGTTTCGCTCGAACCCCTGGAACCCCGGCTGCAGCCCGACGGCGCAGACGGTCGACGCCGGGTCGCCGACGTAGCGCAGCGCCCGAGCGCCCAGGCTCTGCGCGACGTGCGCGGCCAGCTCGCCGAGCGTCGTCCGCGGCAAGTCGTACACCCCCGGTGCGCCCGCCCGCTCCGCGTCGAGCCAGCCGAGGGCGCGTGCGGTGCCGGTCAGGATGCCGTCCGGCCGGCGGTCGTGCCAGGCGTCGTGCAGGTGAAGGACGACGAGCCCGTTCTGGGCGACGAACCTCGACTTCGCCGCGTACACCGGGTCGCCCTCCGACTCGAGGATCGCGTCCGACGCACCGTGGTGGTCGAAGTAGAGCGGCTCGTGCGTGATGACGAGGTCGAGCCCCTGCTCGGCAGCGCGGTGCAGCACATCGAGCGTCGCCATCATCGTCACGGCGACCCCCCGGACGGGCGCATCCGGATCACCTGCGAGGAAGCCGTCGACCGTGGCCGGTCGCGGCGGCACCCCCACGTGCGCGGCGATCCGCTCGCTCACCTGCCGCGCGGTCACTGTCACCGCGCCACCCTAGAGCCGGTGCCCGCACCGGGGCATGGACCACGGTGCGTCACGGGCGCGCTCAGTCCACCGGCTCCTGGTACAGGCCCATCACGCTGCCGCCAGGGTCTCGGAATCGGGCCGTCAGCTCACCCGGGTCGCCGCCGATCGGCTGGACGACCTCGCACCCCTCGGCGGTGACCCGCTCGACGGCCGCGGCGAGGTCGTCGACCCAGAGGTAGACGAGCACCCCGGGCGGCGTCGGCTTCCGCTGGACCCAGTGGCCACTGACCTCGTCGACGGCGTCCTCGAAGAAGTAGGTGCCGTTCGCGGCGCGCACCTTCCAGCCGAAGACGCGGGCGTAGAACTCCGCCGCCTTCTGCGGATCGGCGGCCGGGAGCTCGACGTGGCAGATCTTGCCGTGACGCAGGGTGGTCATGGCGATCGCCTCCGGGTGCGGCAGTGGTCAGGAACCCATGATCGCGTCGATGATGCCCTGCTGGGTCACGGTCGCGGAGCTCCGGTCGAACAGCGCGAACCCGTACTGGCCGTTGTGGCCGTTGTCCCAGTAGGCGGTGGCCGCACCGTACTTCTTCGCCGTGGCGACGAGGGTGCGCGCGTAGTCGGCGCGGAACCGGTTGTTGGAGGAGTCGAACGCTGTCTTGTCGATCGAGCCGTACTCGCCGATGAACACCGGGTACCCGTTGACGACGAACCTGTCGTGCATCTTCTTCAGCTGCGCGTCCATGAAGTCCTGCTGACCCCAGGTCGACTTCTTCGACGCGTTGGTCGCGTTGGGCCCCCACTGCGTGATGGTGCCGTTCTCCGTCCCGGTGAAGTCCCACGGGTCGTAGTAGTGCGCGGAGATCATGAGGCGCTTCTCGTTGCTGGGGACGGCCGATGACCGGTACTGGTCGGTCGGCACGACGAAGCCGTAGCTCCCGGTGGTGTAGTCGATGTTGGTGTTCCAGCCCGGCACGAGCAGCCACCGGGAGGTGTTGTTGCCGCCGGTCCGGCGCACGGTGTCGACAAAGATCTGGTTGTACGCGTTGATGTTCGAGTAGCACGGTTGCGTGGGAGCGCCGTACTGCCCGTCGAAGTTCTCGTTCATCGACTCGAGGATCAAGCGTCCCCCGTAGCCCTGGAACGTCGACGCCACCTGCTGCCAGACCTTCTGGTACTTGGCCTTGATCGCGTCCTGCCCGGACGCGTCGCAGATGAGCCAGGCGCCGCCGACGCTCTTGTAGCCGTCGCCGTGCATGTTGATGATCACGTGCAGCCCACGGTCGTAGGCCAGGTTCACGACCTCCCGGATCCGGGCGAGCCAGGCGGCGTCGACGGTGTAGCCCGGCGCGGAGCCGATCTTGCCGAGGTAGGAGACCGGGATGCGGATCGTCGTGAAGCCGGAGGCCTTGACCCGGTCGATCAGGGCGCCCGTCACGACCGGGTTGCCCCACACCGTCTCGCTGGGCACGCCGTTGACGGAGGCTTCCAGCTGGTTGCCCAGGTTCCAGCCCTTGCCGAGGTCGGCCACGAGCTGGGCGGCGCTGCCCGTGATCGGCCCGGTGGTCGGCGAGGGCGTCGGTGTGGGCGTCGGCGACGTCGTCGGGGAGCTGCTCGGGGTCACCGGGCTGCCGGTGCACGCGACGCCGTTGAGCGTGAACGCGATGGGCACGGGGTTGCTCCCGGTCCACGCGCCGTTGAAGCCGAACGACGCCGTGCCGTGGGTGGCGATGGTCGCGTTCCACCCGGCGTCGCGGACCGTCACCGCCGCTCCGGCCTGGGTGAAGGAGCCGTTCCAGAGCTGGCTGACGGTCTGGCCGGCGCCGAAGGAGAAGCGCAGGTCCCATCCCGTGATCGGATCGCCCAGGTTGGTCACCCGCACGTTGGCGCCGAAGCCGCTCTGCCACTGGTTGGTCACCGTGTAGTCGACACGGCAGCCTGCGGCGGCGTTCGCGTGGCTGGTGACGGCGATCGATCCGGCGGCGGCGACCATGGCCGCCGTGGCCAGGGTCAACACCTTGCGCAGTGAGAGCACGGGAGGGATCCCTCTCAGGAACGGGAGAGCGCACGGGTCATGGCGACCCTGGCGGCGGAGGGGCAAGCCCACCAGACGGACATCGTCCGCACAGCCGTGTGAAGCGATTCACCCGTGCGCTCGGCGGCGAGTCGCGCTAGACGACCCAGCCCGTCACGGTCGCCGGCGTCGCCCTGGCCGACCTCACCGGTGGTGCCTGCCGCAGCCCGGCTTGACCGGACCCAGCGCCGAGTTCACCGCGGCCGTGTAGGCCCTGTAGCCCTGGAGCGTCGGGTGGAACGCCCCGGGGTCGGTCGGCCCCAGGATCCACGGGTCCGGCGAGTTCGCTCCGTGGCCGTCGAAGCGCTGGCGTACGTCGACGAACTGGAAGCCGGCGCGGTCGGCCGCGGCGGCGATCACCGTGTCGAGGGTGTCCGCAGCGGCGTTGAGCGCGGTGAGCTCTGCCGTCGAGGCGCCGAGGTAGGCGCCGTGCTCGGGGGAGAACAGCCGCGGGTAGCCGGTCACCACCACCCGGGCGTCCGGGGCGGCCGCGGCGACCTGGGCGTAGACCGCGTCGAGCAGGGCGGGCAGCTCGGTCGTGATCCGGACGTCCGCGAGGGAGACCGCACCCGCGCACTGGGCGTCGGTGCCGCCGAGACAGGCGACGACGGCAGTCGACCAGCCGATGTCGTTGCCGCCGATGCTCAACGTCACCAGGTCCGTGTCGGCGTCCAGCGCGGTGAGCTGGCCGCCGGTGACCAGCGACGTGGTGGTGGCGCCCGCGCACGCGACGAAGTCGTCGAGGCGCAGACGGTGGCGCCCGTCGAGCAGCACGGCGTAGGCGCTCTGCGAGCGGCCGCACTCGGCGTAGGGCGGGACGCCGTACCCCGAGGCGTACGAGTCGCCGAGGGCGTCGTAGACGACACGGGAGCCCCCGGCGCCCGCTGGGCCGCCTGCGGCCGCTGGACCGGCGGCGGAGCCGACGAGGGCGAGCGTGGCGATCAGGACCAGGACAGCGGACCGCGTCGTCCGCACCGTGCGCGTCATCTTCGCACCGTAGCCACATCGCCGGAATCGTGCCGAACGAGGCGCCGAGCGGCTGTTCGCCGGGCACGCGCCCCGCCCCGGGGCGATGCTGAAGAGCGGCGCCGCAGGACCCTCGCGGCGCCGCAGGTCACACCAAGGAGCGGTGTCACCCGTCAACCCGAGGAGAGGTCATGACGACCACGGTGGAGAAGTCGATCCTGGTGAACGTGCCCGTCAGCGTCGCGTACAACCAGTGGACGCAGTTCGAGGAGTTCCCCCACTTCATGGGGGGCGTCAAGGAGATCACGCAGCTCAGCGACGACCGCCTGCACTGGGTCGCCGAGATCGCGGGCGTGCGCCGCGAGTGGGAGGCGCAGGTCCTCGAGCAGGTGCCGGACCAGAAAGTGTCGTGGGCGGCGACGGCGGGCGCGACGAACGCGGGCGCGGTGACGTTCGAGGACGTGGGCGGCGGTCGGACGTCGGTGCACCTGTCGCTCGAGTACGAGCCCGAGGGCCTCGTCGAGAAGGTCGGCGACACGCTGAACATCGTCGAGAACCAGGCCGAGCGTGACCTGGACCGGTTCAAGGCGTTCATCGAGGACGAGGGCTACGCGACCGGCGCCTGGCGGGGGTCGATCGAGACCGGGATCACCGGGACGCCCGGGGTCGAGGACGCGGCGGAGTCGCGCGGGGACAGCGGCCATGCCGGGGTCTCCGCCAAGGCGGCGGCCGCGGGGCTCGGCGTCGCGGCGGCTGCGACGGCGGCCGTGGTGGCCGGCAGGAAGAGCGGCTCCGACGAGACACCGCCTGTCACCTCCACCGACTACGTGGCGCCCACGCCGTCGCCGAGCGTCGGCAGCCTCGAGGCTGACCCGCTCGTGGTGACGGACGACGGCGACGACGGCACGCGCACCTGACGGCTCGCACGCCGAGCACGTCCCGACGGGGCGCCGAGTCACCCGGCGCCCCGTCGGTGTGTGTCCTCGTGCCCGCGTAGGGCATCGAGGAACCGGCTCAGCCCGCGAGGGCGCGCCGCTGCCTCGCGATGAGCAGCCCGATCGCGAGGTTGACGACCCCGATGACCAGCGGCACGGTGCCGGAGCCTTCTCCCCAGATCGTGATGACCAGACCGCCCGCCGTCGCCACCGCGCCGCACACCAGGTACGTCCACATCCTGCGGCGCGACGGAGGCAGCCGGACGGCCTCGGCGAACGACTGCCCGCGCTGGACGGGCACGTTGACGTCCCCGGGGAGCGGCGGCGGGCTCCACGCGCGGGACACGTCGGGCGGGTCGAGCTCGCCGTACGACGGAGTCGGAGTCGTCCGGGGCAGCGAGTGCAGCCAGAACCGGTCGACCACCTCGGCGAGCGCGGCCGTCGCGACGCCGGGTGCCCGGACCAGCACGACCTCGCGGTCCTCCTGCCAGACGTCGAGGACGCCGGGCACCGCGGCCAGGACGTCGACGGTGCCGTGCACGAGCGCCTCGTACGGGCCTGCCGCGATGTCGCTGAACCCGAGCTGGATGTCGGGCTCGTCGCGGTGCGCTGGCACGCGACCGATGTCGTAGAGGGACTCCGCGTCGTCGAACACACCGAACAGACGTTCCATGGAAGCAGTGATCGACGTCGTCGACGTGATCCTTGAGAGGCCGGCTCGTAGAGAACTCGAAGCGCTCAGTTCCTCCCAGGCCGGTGCCGATGCGGTCTCCATGGGCGGAACCGACGCAGCGACCGACAAGGCGAAGTTCGCCTCGAGGTGCCGGGTCCAGCCGGTACGGTCCTGCCTCATCAACCCGGCCGGGCACGACCGACCACGTGGAGGCCGCTGTGCTCCGGACCGCTCACCGTCGAGGTCTCCTTGCTCGAGCCGCGGCGTCGGTCACCGCCGTCCTGGCGATCGGCGTGCTCGCGGCCGGCCCGGCGGCTGCGGCGACGGGCACGTCCCATGACGAGCTCGACGACGCCTACTCGTTCGGGACGGGCGGGTACGTGTACGGGCACCCCACGGCCGACATCGTCCGAACGGCCCTGCGGCTCGACGGGTCCGTGGTCCAGGCGACGGTGTACCTGGCGGAGCTCGACGCCGCCTGGGCCGACCAGACCTTCGTCGACGCCTCGATCGACACGGACGGCGACGGGGAGCCGAACTTCTCGCTGACCAAGTACCGCCCGTGGGACGACAACCCAGGGACCATCGACGACCAGCTCGACGGTGAAGCCGTCGTGCAGGCGTGGACGTACCACCCCGACGGCACCCGCTCGGTGGAGGTCGTCCCCGACTGCCCGCTCACCGTGTCGGCGTCGGCCGCGTCCCGTTCGCTCAGCCTGTCCGCAACTGCCTCATGCCTCGGTTCGCCGGCGAGCGCACGGATGCGGCTCGACGTCTTCGTCGACGACGGCACGAGGCCCACCAGCTCGATGTGAACGACCCCCTGTGGGACGCGGAGGGCGTGGCGTACTACGTCGCTGCTCCCTGACCTGGCAGGACGTCGAGCGGTCGACGACCAGCAGGCCTGGTCACTGTGTCAGCGACGGAGCCTCCGGACGACGACGTCGTCGCCTGCGTCGATGCTCAGGTGCGAACCTGCGGGCAGGCGGACCAGTCGCAGCAGCCGCGCGATCGTCGACGCGGCGGCGGTCGCGTCCGTCGGGTACACCCACACCTCCGCCCCGTCCGGACCGAGCAGGTTGCCGTCGACCTCGCCCCGGCGTAGGCCCAGCCGCAACCATGGCTCGACCACCCGCGCCGCCCGCACTCCTGCGCGGCCCGGCAGCACCACGACGATGCGATCGGGCAGACCTGCCTCTCGACGGCTCTCCACGCACGAATCCTGGCCCGAGAAGGACGTGCGGTCGACAGGCCGCGCGGAGGTGTGCCACATGCCGGATCGGCTGTCGATTTCGGGGAGGCTCGTCCGTCAAGGTGGTGACGGGCCGCCCGGGCCCGCCGCACAGGAGGAGCGACATGACGCAGTACGCCATCTACTTCCACCAGCAGTGGGTCGGTGACCACCCGGCCGAGTGGTTCCAGACCCGCGTGGAGCCCAGCACCGCGGTCGTCCGCGACATGGAGGCGGCCGGGGTCCTGGTCTTCGCGGGCGGCCTCGAGGAGGACCTGGCCGACGCGTTCAGCGCCGACGCGACGAGCGGCACCCTCTCGATCAGCGACGGCCCCTACACCGAGACCGCCGAGTACCTGGGCGGGATCACCATCATCGACGTGCCCGACCTGGAGACGGCCAAGATGTGGGCAGGCAGGGTCGCCGAGGGGTGCGGCTGGCCCCAGGAGGTCCGGGTCATCAAGTAGGTGCCCGAGGTCTCGACGCCCGACCGTGGCCCTCCGTGGCGCTCGCGCTGGGGCGTGCGCAGGGCAGTCGGACCAGCTCGCATGCGCCAGGTGTGGTCCACGGGTGCCCCCGTCGGGCAAGGTGACCCCTGTGACGACCGCTGACGACAGGGCCACCCTGCGCCGTGCCACCGCAGACGACGCGGGCACCATCGCCGCCCTCAACGCGCATGTGCAGCGCCCGCACCTCGAGGCAGCACCTGACCAGTTCAAGGCCGTCGACCGCGCCGCCGCCGAGACCTTCTTCGCCACACAGCTGGCTGACGAGGGCACCATCGTCTGGGTCGCGGAGCTGGGTGGTCAGCCAGGTCGCTGACGGGTTCCTCGCGACGGCCGCCGGGGCGGTGGAGCGGCAGCCGTCCTCCCAGGCGTCGCGGTGATCGCGTCCCGGGCCGCACGCAGACTGCTGCAGTACCTCATCCAGATCGTCCATGGTCAGGCGCGCGACGAGCTGTAGATCTGCAGAGCTGAGCCGACGGCTCAGGGTCGGTCGTGGAGGAACCAGGTGTCGCTGCGGGCGAGAACCAGCCCGAGCTCCCACTGGGACATCTGGAGGCTGCCGGCCCAGGCCAGCAGCTGGCCGGCAAGCTCCCAAGCCTCTTCGCCTTGCTGGGGGCGACGGGTCACAGTGAACTGCAGCATCGTCCCCCAGGCGGCAACGAGCTCTGCGCCCCAGGTCCTGTGCCACCGCTCGAGCGCCGCTACGAACGCGGGCAGGTCATGATCGGCGCCGAAATAGCCCACCCACGTGATCGCCAACCACGGTGATGTGGTCGGCAGCAACGCCAGCTCGACCGAGTCCGGCTCAAACCACGACCGGGTCCCGACATGCCACTGCAGTCGCTCTTCGACGAGCGCCACCAGCGAAGGATCCGCCATCAAGCGGTCGTGGATCCACCGGTCGACATCGTGATCGAGCACGGGGTCGGGCAACTCGGCGGCCATCATGGCCGGAAGGCCCGCTCCAGGAAAGAGGTGCTCTACCCCCTGCAGGTCACGCTGCGCACCGGGTGTGTCGAACACGAAACGAGGAAATACTCGCGAGTCGTCCATGTCGACGATGGCGCGCTCGAGCTCAGCCAGCTCGTCGTCAGGCACCTGCTGAAACCCGCCGTGGTACTCGGGCGTGACCGCCACCGGCCAGCGCGACGTGGTCGGCAGCACGTCGCGCGCTGCGCGCCAGTGCTCCAGGACGCGGGCCGGCTCCACCCCTTCAATCACCAGCACGCCACTGTCTGGGCGCCAGAACGGGGAGCCCTCGGGGTACTCGCTCGGCGGCGACGTCACCGGCATGCCCTCCAGCACCGTCCCGCGGAGCGCCATGCCGGTCTCGTCCGCGCTGCTCGCCACGCCCGCATCCTCCGGCAATCCACTCAGGGCCACAAGGGACGACGACGCGCAGCAAACGGGTGCCAGCGCTCCGTCCACAAAGCGTCTTTCACGGGACGGCGACCGCGCGCGCTCGCCTCGGGTGACCCGGGGAGGACGCGCGCTGCGCTCCGAACGGCAGCCGCGCGGCGTCGCTGCCCTTCCGGGCAACGCGGATGCCCCGCGACCCGCCCGTCCGGTGATCGTCCGCGCAGCCCGCGACCCGACGATGGGAGGGTCACTTCGCCGGAGGTGCTGTGCCGCCCACCCACGAGCCCGCCACCGACGCCGTCCGTGAGCGCGCTCGACGGGTCACCCCGGCGGGCGACACCGCAGCTCGGCACGAGACGGCCGGTCCTGTGCGGAGCGCGCCCTCCCGCCCGCCTCGCGGTATGCCGCACACCCTCGTCCTGCGCCTGCAGCAGCAGGCGGGCAACGCTGCGGTGTCACGACTCGTGCGGCCCCCCGAGCGACGTGACGTCCTGCCGGAGCCCGCGCCGGCGGGTCCCGAGCCGGTCGTCGACGAGCCCGAGCGCACCGACGGGGAGCGGGCGGTCGCCGAAGCGGCCTGGGTCGGAGCACCAGTGGCGCCTGCCGATGACCTCCCGGTCTCGGGGCCCGACGGCACCGGGGCCGTGTCCGGTCGCGCGGCGGGGCAGACCGTAGCGACAGGGAGCGCCGCGGAGGTGACGACCGTTGCCGGCGCGAGCCCGGAGAGCGCGGCGGAGGCGACGACCGTTGGCGGCGCGGCTCCGGGGACGGAGCCTGCGTCCCGGGTCGAGGGCGCGGTCGAATACCCGACGGGCGCGGCCGGGATCGCGCCCGACGCCACCCGTACCCCCGCGCCCCCGGCGCGGGACGAAGGCTCCGCCGCGGCAGAGGGCAGCGCCA